>JANONQ010000316.1:0-5959 GCA_031420935.1 Novosphingobium sp.
GCGGAAGAACCGGGCCAGTGCTTCATCGTCGGGCTCGATGCCGCCACCGGGGCGGAAGCCTGGCGCTTTTACACGATCCCGCGCGCTGGCGAGCCTGGCTTCGACACCTGGAACAATGCGCCGGTCGACAAGCGCAACGGCGGCTCGGTGTGGGTCGCGGGCACTTATGACGCGGTGAACAACAATGTTCTGTTCGGCGCCGGCCAAACCTATCACATCGCGCCATTGATGACGCCGGGCAAGCGCAACAAGGACGCGCTCTATACCGACAGCACGCTGGCGCTGAACCCCGATACCGGCAAGCTCAGCTGGCACTACCAGCACATGCAGCGCGATGTGTGGGACATGGACTGGGTCTACGAACGCCAGGTCGTCAGCCTGCCGGGACGCAAAGGTCCGCGCCGGGCGGTGATGACTATGGGCAAGCTCGGCATCCTCGACGTGATCGACGCGCGAACCGGCAAATATATCATGTCCTACGATGCCGGGCTGCAAAACCTCGTTACCCGGATCGATCCGGTCTCCGGCCGGAAGGTCACTGATCCGGCGCTCGAGCCCGAACCGGGCGTGTACAAGAAGTTCTGCCCTTATGCGACCGGCGCGCGCAACTGGCCTGCCACCAGCTACGACCCGCGCAGCGGCACAGTTTACATGCCCTACTTCAATAGTTGTCAGAACTACGTGTGGGCCAAGGGTGAAGCTTATGACATCCGCTACGGCGTCGATGTGCCGCGCAACAATCCCGGTAAGATCGGCGGCATGATGGCCATCGACGTTGCCGGCAAGACGCAGCGCTGGAACACCCGCCAGCGCGCGCCGACATCGGCGGCGGCGCTGGCCACGGCGGGCAATGTCGTGTTCGGCGGCAGCCGTGACCGCCGGTTCAAGGCTTATGACGCCGCCACCGGCACTGTCCTGTGGGAAACCCGGCTGGACCAGATGCCAAGTTCCACGCCGATCACCTTCGCCATCGATGGCGAACAATATGTCGCAGTGACCACCGGCGGGGGCAATTCGGTCGATATTCTGGTTTCGACCCTGACGCCGGAAATTGAATCGGCCAATGGCGGGGTGCGGCTGTGGGTGTTCAAGCTGAAAAGCAAGTAGAAGGCGAAACGGCGCGATGATCAGGCTGGTCCATCTCCTAAAACGCAGGCCTGGCCTGTCCGGCGAAGAGTTCGACCGGCTCTGGCGGGACCGGATGGGACCGGAATTTGCCGCGCAGCAGGTCCACCTCGATTTGCTGCGCCACGTGCAGACCTGCCGCACCGCGTCGACCGCATCGCTCGATGCGGCGGCGCTGGCTGACCGTGGGGCGATGTTGCCGCCTGCCGATGGTGTTGCCGAAAGCTGGTGGTCTTCGGAAGGTGCGTTGCAGGCGGTTCTGGCCTCTGCCGACGGGCGGCGGCGACTGACGCAGCTTGCCGATGCGCTGGCGGATATTGCCGATCTGGCATCCTCGCCGCTGTGGCTCGCGCATGAGTATCCGCAAATCTCCACGAGCCTGCAGCGCATCGTTGCCGGCGCGCGGACCGGCGTGGTCAAGGTCCACTTCGCCCTGCGGCCGCTGGCTCATTTGGGCGAGGCGGAGGCGCAAAACTATTGGCTTACCCGGCACGGCCCGCTGGTGCGCAGCCACGCCCCGTCACGCGGCGCGCTGGCCTATAATCAGGTCCACCGCACGCCTAGCGCGCTCACTGCCGAACTTGCGGAAATTTTCGGCTCGCCAGCGGGGGATTTCATCGGCCATGCCGAAGCCTGGTTCGACCAGTCGGCTCCCCCAACCGGACCGGAAGCCAATGCGGCAAAAGCCGCGGCGGTCGAAGACGAGCGCAATTTTATCGACTGGACCCGGTCGAACTTTCTTGCCGGCAAGGAACGGGTCTACGTCGATCGCGACTGGTGACGAATTCAGGCGGGCGAGCGAAGGCAGGAGGCAAAATGGGCAAACTGGCAGGACAGGTCGTGTGGATCACCGGGGCCGGGCGCATGCGCGGGATCGGTGCTGCCACCGCCCGGCGCATTGCTGAAGAGGGCGGCGATGTCGTGGTCAGCGCGATCCGCCGTGCGCCCGAATTGTTGCCCGCGCATGAGCAGGAGGCGGGCTGGCGCGGCGTGGAATCGCTAGCGGATGAAATCCGCGCATTGGGCCGCAGGGCGCTGGCGCTGGACTGCGACGTGACCGACAATGATGCCGTGAAGGCCTGTGTCATCGCCGCTGAGCGCGAACTCGGGCCGTTGACCGGGCTGGTCAACAACGCGGGCGTGGCGAGCAACGCCGGGGCAGCGCCGATCGCCACGATGGAAGACGACTTGTGGCACGCCACGATCGATATCAATCTCAACGGCGTCTATCGCTGCTGTAAGGCCGCGGTGCAGGCGATGCTCTCACACGGACGCGGCGGTGCGATCGTCAATGTGTCATCGCTCGCCGGGCGGTTTGGCCTGCCCGGCTATGGCGGCTATTGCGCCAGTAAGTTCGGCGTCGTCGGGCTGACCCAGCAGTTGGCTGCCGAAGTGGCCCACGACGGAATTCGCGTCAATTGCGTTTGCCCCGGATCAATCGACAGCGACATGCTTGATGGCACCATCGGCCGTAAGGCCGCCGCCGCCGGTATCGCCTTCGACGATTTCAAGGCGACCTACAACCACGCTATCATTCCCATGGGCCGACGCGGCGCGGTCAGCGAATTGGGAGCGGCCATTGCGTTCCTGCTCGGTCCCGATGCGAGCTATATCACCGGACAGACGCTCAACGTCGATGGCGGCTATCGCATGGACTGATTCAGCCGGTGTTGCGCGCAACCACCGCCGCGATATCGTCCGCCGACAATCCCGTGCGTTCGAGCAGCACCTCCGAAGTGTCGGCACCCAGCGGGCGGCTTGGTTCGAGTGGGCGCTGGGGCACACCGTCATAGCGCATCGGCGAGTGCAGCAGAACTAGCGGGCCAAATTCGGGATGGTCGATCCGTTGCAGTGCGCCGCGCGCATGCATGTTGGGATCTTCCATCACTTCGTCGAGGTTGCGAACCGGGGCGCTTGGCAGACGAGCGGCCATCAACGTTTCGAACACTTGCGCCGAGGTCTGGGGCCGCGTCCATTGCTCAACCAGCGCATCGACTTCGTCGATCTGGGTCACCCGGTTCTTCAAGGTCGCGTAGCGGGGATCCTCGGCCAGCTCTGGATGCCCCATGACTGCCGCCAGTGTGCGCCAGTGGCTATCGCCTACACACATCACCGAAACATAACCGTCGCTGGTGGGATAGACGTTGTAGGGACATTCGGCGAGGCCGCCGTGGCGGTTGCCGGTGCGCGCCGTAATGTCCTTTCCCTTTGCAAACCAGTGCATCCCCAGGTTGGAGCTGAGCGAGGCATAGATTGCGTCCTGCATCGCCACTTCGAGCCGCCGCGCCACGCCCGTGCGTTCGCGCTCGAACAAGGCCGTCATGATCGCGCCGTAGAAATGTATGGCGGTGAAGAAATCGGCGATAGCCGGGCCGGCTTTGACGGGGGGACGATCGGGAAAGCCGGTGACGTGCATCGCGCCCGACATCGCCTGCACCGTAAGGTCCATCGCCGGGTAAGCGGCATAGGGTCCATCGCGCCCATAGCCCGAGCTGGACGCATAGATCAGGCGCGGATTTACGGCCTGGAGCACTTTGTCGCCAAGCCCGAGCCGATCCATCGTGCCGGGCGCGAAATTCTCCACCAGAACGTCTGACGTGCGGGCAAGGTCAAGCAGTGCCGCCTTGCCTTGCGGGGTCTTGAGATCGAGGACAACGGAGTCCTTGCAGCCATTGAGCATGGCAAACGGCAGGGCGGCCCCGCCGACCGCGCCGCGCCGCCGCAGCGGTTCGCCGCCCGGTGGTTCGACCTTGATCACCCGGGCTCCGGCCAGCGCCATCAGATAGGTGGCATAGGGCCCGTTATAGATTTGCGAGAGGTCAAGCACCGTGATGCCATCGAGGGGGTAGGTCGGAGCCTGGTCGCCGGGTTTTTCCATAGCTGCGGACTTCACAGCAGATTTCGCTTTGATACAAGCATCCAAGCTGCCTAGGGTGGAAAAACACGAAGGAATCTTGAAATATGTCCTCACATCCATTTCTCGACAACACCATCATACCGCTGTTCATCGACGGGGAAAAACGTCAATCGCGCAGCGGTGAGAGCTTTGATTGCATTAATCCTTCGACCGGGAAGGTGCTCACCCGTGTGGCGCGCGGCGACGCGGCCGATATAGATGATGCGGTCGCCGCGGCGAGGCGGGCCTTTGAAGGGGAATGGCGCAGCTGGAAGCCGTTCGACCGGCAGGCGCTATTGCTCGATGTCGCCGCCGCAATCGACCGGCGCTTTGACGAACTCGCGCGGCTCGAATCGATGGACATGGGCGCGCCGCTCTCGCGCACCTCGTCGTTTCGGCGCTGGATACAGCAGACGTTTCGCTATTATGCCGCGCAGGCCGTCACTATTCGGGGCGACGTGCTGCCCAATTCCGTGCCGGGCGATTACCATAGCTATTCGCTCAAGCTGCCCCTCGGCGTGATTGGGGCGATCATTCCGTGGAACGGCCCGCTGATCACCCAGCTCTGGAGCATCTGCCCGGTGCTGGCGACCGGCTGCACCCTGGTGCTCAAGCCTGCCGAGGAAGCCCCGCTTTCGGCGCTGATGTTGGCGGAAATCCTGCACGAGGCTGGCGTGCCGAGCGGGGTAATCAACGTCGTTCCAGGGCCGGGGCCTACCGCCGGCGGAGCACTGGCCGCACACCGCGATGTCGACAAGATCGCCTTCACCGGCTCTACTGTGACCGGCCGCAAGATCATCGAAGCTTCGGCCGTCAACATGAAGCGCGTCGCGGTGGAACTCGGTGGCAAGTCACCGGACATCGTATTCGCCGATGCCGATCTCGACAAGGCTGCGGTCGGGGCGGCGATGGCCTGCTTCATGAACACCGGACAGGTTTGCTATGCGGGATCGCGCCTGTTTATCGAACGGCCGATCTATGCCGCTTTTGTCGAGCGGGTCGCGGAAGTTGGGCGCTCGCTTAAGGTCGGGCAGAGCCTTGACCCCGACACTCAGCTGGGGCCGCTGGCATCGTCGATGCAGCTTGAGAAGGTCATGGGCTATTTCGACATCGCACGGTCCGATGGCGCGCGGATTGTTTCGGGCGGCGAGCGGCTTGGCGGCGCGTTGTCTGACGGTTTTTTCGTATCCCCGACGGTGCTCGCCGATGTCGACAACACGATGCGTGTCGCCCGTGAGGAGATATTCGGTCCGGTTCTCTCGGCAATTCCGTTCGATAGCGAGGACGAGGTCATCGCCATGGCCAACGATACGACTTACGGCCTTGGCAGCGGCGTATGGACGCAGAATCTCGGCCGCGCACACCGTGTCGCCCGCGCGTTGCAGGCGGGAATGACCTGGACCAACTGCTATGCCGTCACCGATCCGACCGTGACGATGGGCGGTGCAAAGCAGAGCGGATATGGGGTGAAGGGCGGGCCGTGGCACCTCGACGAATATCTGCTGAACAAGACGGTGTGGATGAATATCGCCGAGTAATAAGCTAAATAGACCTCGACCTCATCATCCATCGGCGCCGGATTTTTCGGGTTATATGTGTATTCCACCGCCTGCGCCAGCCCGATATCTTGACGCTGGCGATCGAAGCGGGGCCAGAAGTTGGCGGGACATGGTATCGGAACCGCCATCCCGGTGCGCGCTGCGATGTTCATGCCATGCCTTCGCGGCATCGGTTGCTGTGAGGTCAAATGCAGCGACGTAGCGGATGCGGGATACGCAGGTTTCAAGTCGAACACTCAGGGAGAATGTCGTGAAAGGCTGGATGGTAGTCAAGGCGAACGCGCCGCTCGAAGAGATCACAATGCCGACCCCGGTGCCGCAAGGCAGCGAAGTGCTGATCGAGGTAAGCCATTGCGGCGTGTGCCATTCGGACCTGCAT
>JANONQ010000317.1:0-1532 GCA_031420935.1 Novosphingobium sp.
GGCGAAGCACTCTTCATGGACCAGCGCGGGGGCGAGCGAGGGAGCGGGGCGATCGGCCCAGATGGCGTCGATCGGATTGGACTCGACCGCGACCAGTTCAGCCTGGTTTCCCGCCAGCGCCTTGCCGGCGGCGACGGCCCAGCCCTTGCCATGCAGCCAAGGATCGTACCCGATCCTCGCGCCCGGCGCGGCGTGTTCACCCAGCCATTTGGCGACGCTGGTCTGCGGCACGCTCTCATAGCTGTAGAGCTGCCCATCAACCTGGTCGCGCACCTGCAACGTGTAGCGCCCGTCGACGAACATTGCCGCCGCTTCGCCCAGCACCACCGCCGTCCCCGCCGACCCGCCGAAGCCGGTGAGCCAGGCGAGCCGCTGCGCATAGCCGCCGACATATTCGCTCATGTGCTCGTCGGAAATCGGCACGACGAAACCGTCGAGGCGGCGAGCCTTGAGCTCCTTGCGCAGCGCTGCGAGACGGGCTTGGTGGGTATTCATCAGCATAGGGTGCGTGTCCGGGTTGCGGGCGTGTCTTGCACAACATAGAGCCGGTCGATGTCACTTACCACACCCCCCATCGCCGCGAAAAAACCCTCTACGGTCACTCACCACGGCATCACCGTAACCGACGATTACGCCTGGCTGCGCGATCCCGGCTATCCCGAGGTCAAGGACCAGGAAATCCTCGCCCATCTCGAGGCCGAGAACGCCTGGTTCGAAGCCCGCATGGCGCCGCAGCTTCCGCTGGTGGAAAAGCTGTTCCAGGAGATGCGCGGCCGGATCAAGGAGGCTGACACATCGGTGCCGCAGAAGGACGGCGATTTTCTCTACTGGATCGAGTTCGAGGAAGGCGCCGAATATAAAAAGTGGTGGCGCAAACCCGTCGCAGGCGGACCGGACGAGCTGATCCTCGATGAGGTCGCACTGGCTGGGGGCAAGGACTATTTCCGGCTCGGCGCCTTGTCGGTGAGCAACAACGGCCGGCTGCTCGCCTATGCCATCGACGACAACGGTTCGGAACGCTTCACCGCCCGGGTGAAGGATCTGGCGACCGGCGAACTGCTGCCGGACGAAATCCCCGGCACGCTGTCCGCGCTGGTGTGGGTCGCGGGCGATACCGGCCTGGTTTACAGCCTCGCCAACGAGCAGTGGCGGACCGATAATGCCCGGCTGCACTGGCTGGGACAACCAACCTCAAGCGACATTGAGCTTTATCACGAGGACGATGAAGGATTCCGGGTCGGCTCCTCGCTGTCGGCCAACAAGCAGTGGCTGCTGATTGCGGCCAGCGATCACGAAACCAGCGAAGTGCGGCTGATCCCCGCCGCCGATCCGCTCGCCGCGCCGATCCTGGTGAGGGCGCGCCAGAAAGGCGTCGAGTACGATGTCGACGAGCGCCCAAATGCAGATGGAAGCTCCACCCTGTTCATCCACGCCAACGACAGCCACGAAAATTTCCGTCTTGCCACCGCGCCGCTTGACCGTCCGGGTGAATGGACGACGCTAATTGCGGGTTCGGACGCATTCTACCTCAC
>JANONQ010000318.1:0-6895 GCA_031420935.1 Novosphingobium sp.
CGGATCGCCGCCCCACTTGTCGCGCCTAATAACGCCGCCGACGAATGTCTCGTCTATCTGCACCTTGCGGCCAAGTCCTCCAATCGGTTCGTCCCCGTCAACATCTGCCATGTGCTGGCGGATAAGCCCGGCCATGCGCCACGCCGTCTTGTAGGTCACACCTAGCTGGCGCTCCAGTTCCTTGGCGCTGACGCCGTGCCGCGTGGTGGTGAACAGGTGGATCGCGTAGAACCAGAGCTGCAACGGGGTGCGCGTCTGTTGGAACGGCGTGCCGACAGTCGGGTGCAGGTGATAGCCGCACCACTGGCAGGAATAGGCGCGCTCCGCCTTGATGCGGAACCATTTGGACTGGCGCTCGCATGACGGGCAGGTGAAGCACTGCCCAAACCGGACGTTGAACAGGTGGGCGAGGCAGGTTTCATCGTCAGGAAACTGGCGGAAAAACTGCGTTGTGGTGAGGGGCTTCGTGTTCATAAGGCATGATATACCCCCTACGTTCTACGTATGTCAAGGGGATACACGCCCAAGCCTCTTCGCCCCCTTCGCGTCAAGGCGCAGAGGCTGAGGCAGCTGTTGATGGCTCACCTGAGCACCGCCGACATCTCCGACAGCGCCGGTGCTCAGGCTATCTTGGGCGGCATCCGCAAGCGCTGGCCTTGGGTCAAACACGTCTTCGCAAACGGAGCCTGCGGTCAGCGTCTCGATTGACCAGGCGCTCCTCGCCCAATTTGGCCTCAAGCGAGCGGGCCCTACGCCGCTAGCACCGTCCCATTTTCGCTGTTATGCTCGATCCGGAATGTGCGCACGAGCGAGCCTTCCGGCGACCAGTCCGCGAAGACCAGTTGCCGTCAGCGTGAATGCTTGGGCGTGCCGGCCCCCGCCGCCACACGCATGGAATTGCGGGGATTGAAGATCGCTCCTGCGAGCCTGATCGTTGGCTGGCGGTTAAGGTTAATTTCTTGGCGCACTAAGATGTTGAGAAACGGCCAAACCAAATTAGGATAGTGGAGCATGGCCGCAGATGGCCAAAATTTCGCCGCACATTGCGCGGTCAGAGAGGAATTGGACGTGGAAGAGACCGTTCTGGATCGAAATACTGACGATGCCAATGCTTATGAAATATTTGACGTCGTCGTGATCGGCGCAGGCATTTCCGGGATCGGCAGCGCCTATCACCTGAAGGCCCAATGTCCCGATAAAAGCTTCATCGTATTGGACGCCCAAGACCATTTTGGAGGCACCTGGAACACCCACAAATACCCGGGGGTGCGATCGGACTCCGACCTTTACACCTTCGGCTATCGCTTCAAGCCTTGGATCGGGCCGCCGATTGCCACTGCGAGTGAAATTCGCAAGTATCTCAGTGACATTATCGCCGAAAATGAACTGGATAAGTCCATTCGGTACAGCACCAAAATACTTCGCTGCTCATGGTCTAGCGTTGACAAGAAGTGGACGATCGAAACGGCCGGGGCGGACGGGTCGCCTGGCAAGACATACCGTTGTTCGTTCCTTTGGATGTGCCAGGGCTATTACGACCACGACAACCCCTATCTTCCCAACTGGCGCGGTCTCGAGAATTTCCAGGGCGACTTCGTTCACGCTCAAAATTGGAACGACGATCTTGAATATGAAGACAAGCAGGTCGTCGTAATCGGTTCCGGCGCCACCGCCGCCACCGTGATTCCGGCAATGGCTGACAAGGCGGCGCATGTGACGATGCTCCAACGCTCTCCAACCTATTTCTTCTGCTATCCAAACCGCAGCGACCTCGCGAATAGGCTGCGCCTGATCGGCGTCGACGATGCCACGATCCATCGTTGCACTCGGCTCGACTATCTCCACAATCTTCAAGAGCTCGAGCATCGTGCTCGGGAAGAACCCGACGCGGTGTTTGAGCAACTGAAGCAACAGATTCGGGGATATGCTGGCGAAGACTTCGAATTCGCGCCGCACTTCACACCCAGTTACCGCCCCTGGCAGCAACGGCTTGCTTTCATCCCCGACGGCGACATGTTCGTAAAGATCAAGGAAGGCAAGGTTTCGACCGTAACGGACCAGATCGACCATTTCACCGCAGATGGAATCCGGCTTCAGTCCGGAGCCGATCTGAAGGCGGATGTCGTCGTAGCCGCAACCGGCTTCAATCTCTTGGTAATGGGCGGAATCGAGTTTTTCGTTGATGGAAAACCAGTCGATTGGTCGCAGACCGCCACCTATCGCGGCATGATGTTTGCGGGCGTTCCGAACCTCGTCTGGGTGTTCGGATATTTTCGCGCGGCGTGGACTTTGCGGGTCGATCTGCTCGGCGATTTTGTCTGCCGGCTGCTGCAGCATATGCAGAAGAATGGTGTCGACCAGGTCGATATCGTTCCACCCGAAATGGCATCGGACGAAAGTCTTCTCCCGTGGATCGAGAATGACAATTTCAATCCGGGCTACCTGCTGCGAGACGTGGATAAATTGCCCAAGCGTCTCGGCGAACGACCCGAATGGCGGCACACGCAGGACTATTGGCTTGAAGCCGAAGAGATTCCAGCAGTCGATCTCGATGGACCCGAATTCGCGTATCGCTAAGATTATTATGCAAAATGATCTTTCGCGATTTCATAGTCTTGCGATGCGGGGGGTAATGAGTGGGTAGGGAAGCGACAAAGCGCCAGGCGCCAACCGGTACCGGTCAGCCGCCGGCTTGCCGAAATTGCAAAGCGCGGCGGACAGGCTGTTGCTGCGATGCTCGCGCGGTGCGCCGCCGGGCGCCCACAGCACGTTCTGCAGCTGCTCGGCAAGCGCCACATAACTCTCGCCGGCCAGGATACATGCACCGCTCGCCAGGAGCGGATGCGCAGCTCCAGAGTTCGTCTCACGCTCGGAGCAAGCTCGGGGTGCAGGCGCCGCATTCCCGCATCATGACTAGCCTGCTCTTACTCCGCCATGCTGGCCTGGAATCCGACCGCCGTTGACAATGCACGGGATCCGACTCAGAGTTAATCTCTAATTTTTATCAGCAATCGCCGCAAAAAAAGCTAAAGAAACATATGGCCTGTCTCAAGGGAGAGATCGAATGAAGCGCTTTGCACCTCTGGCGATTTTGCTCGGCTGCTTAACAGTGGGCCCCGTCGCTGGGGCACCTCCCACGGAGCAAGATGCCCGCGAGTGGGTGGATTTGTCCTACGGCGTAACCAAGGCGGAGTATAAGACCCTGTTCGCGATGCCGCCAATCAAGACCGCGCCGCAGTTTGATTTTTCCGTGCTCGTTCCCCCCGGAGCCGAACTCTACGATCCTTTCGACATTCATATTCTGGATCAACAATCCTTTTTGGTCGCGGACGACGCGAAGACGGGCCGCATGTGGAAAGTTGGCATGGACGGCAGCGTCAAGTCGGTAGCCGCGCCAGCCCGTTATGCGCCCTATACCTTCGACATCGCTCCCGCGAGCTTCGGCCAATACGCCGGGCACATCTACGCCTTGGCCTTCAACGAGCCGATCGCCGCTGGTGGCTGGGAGCTCCCCGATGCGATTATCCGCATCGATCCCGCGACCGGTAAGGATACACTCGTTTGCTACCTCCCCGAAAACCAGAATCGTCAGCCCGGGGCGGGTGGATTTTTCGCCAGATTTGGCCCGCCGAATAGCCCGTTTGCCGACAAGTTGTGGATCACGACCGCGAGCAATCACTCGATCTATCAGGTCACCGCCGACGGCGCGTGTAAGCCGTTCGTGATAATCGACCTGAAGAAATGGGGATCGCCGAGGGGCATCGGCTTTACGCCGGATGGGAAGAAAATGCTGCTTGCAACGGCGGAGCCGGATGCTGCCAATCGCGCCAAAACCGTCAGAGGCGGCGGCAGAATTCTGCTGATGTCGGCCAATGGCGCCATTGCCGACAAGCCACTGGCGACCGGACTGCATGAGCCCGGCGAGATGGCCTATGCTCCCAAGGGTTTCGGAAAATTCAGTGGGCAGCTGTTCGTTGCTGATGCCGGCGATTGGCACAATGAAATCGGGATCGCCGAGGAGCCGAACAAGGGTCCGACGAAGACCGTCGGCGATGACGGTCGGGTGTTTAGAGTAACGCGCGATGGCAATCTCGAACTGGTAGCATCGGAATTGCGTAACCCCGTAGGCGTGGGATTTCTCGGCAACGCTCTCGCCGTGTCCGATATCAATGGCGATTTTCATATCGGCTATCAGAAGTTTCCGGACGGCTTTGTGATCCTGATCAAGCCTCGGTAGGCGGTAACAGTGGTTGCGCCCCCCCGGTTTGTGAGCACGCACTGGCGGCTGCAAGCATTGGACAAATACGTTTAGCTCAAAACGACCTACATGAAATTATAGCGCGCTCTGATTTGGTCACTTGCGGATTGAAGTCCCTCAACCGGACGAAATCCTTCATTAAGAAGAAGCTGAAAAATGCAACTCTCGCGTGACGACTTAAGACTCGCCTATCGGCGCATGTTCACCATCCGGACCTTCGAGGAGCGGGTGGAGAAGGAGTTCGCCGCAGGTCACATCGCCGGCTTTGCCCATGTCTATATGGGACAGGAAGCCTCGGCGGTCGGCGTGTGCCTTGACCTGACCGATGAGGACTATATCGGCTCCACGCATCGGGGGCATGGCCACTGCATCGCCAAGGGCGTCGAGCTTCCCGGAATGATGCTGGAAATCATGGGCAAGCGAGCCGGCTTGTGTGGCGGTAAGGGTGGCTCGATGCACATTGCAGACCTCAAGAAGGGAATGCTCGGCGCAAACGGCATTGTCGGCGGGGCACCTCCGATCGCCGTTGGGGCAGCGCTCACCCAGAAATACCTGAAGACTGGACGGGTGGTGGTCGCGTTCACGGGGGACGGAGCTGCAAATCAGGGAACAGTGTTCGAAGCTCTGAACATGGCTGTGGTCCTCAAGGTTCCCGTCATCTTCGTCTTCGAGAACAACGGGTACGGCGAACACACTCATGTCAGCTATGCCTGCGGCGCCTCTTCGATAGCGGACCGGGTTCGGGGCTTTGGACTTCCTTGCGAGGTGGTCGATGGCATGGACTTTTTCGCGGTGCATGAAGCGATGCGCCCGGCGCTCGAACACGCCCGGAGCGGAGCCGGCCCCTATGCCCTGGAACTTGTGAGCCAGCGCTTCCTCGGTCACTTTATCGGCGACCCTCAGGCTTACAGGACCGCGCCGGAACTTGCTGCGGCACGCGCCGAGGACCCGCTTCCGAAGTTTCGCAATCGGGTGATCGAAGCCAGCTTGCTGAGCAAGGAAGAATTGGACGGCATTGAGGAAGAGGTCCGGCGCGAGGTGGAAGCGGCAACACAAGAAGCGTTGGGAGCGTCCGACCCTGATCCCGCGACTGACCTTGAGCGCGATGTCTATAAAACTTACGCCTGACAGGCCCTGTTTGCCGGTAGCGTCCCGAGGACCAAGTTGCACGAACCTGAAGCGGCGTGTGTGACTTTTTTGAGAAGAGAATGCGATGCCAAAAAAGACATACCTGCAAGCTATAAATGAGGCGATGCGCAGCGAGATGCGGCGCGATGAACGCGTCATTGTTATCGGCGAGGACGTCGCGGGTGGTCAGGGCAGTTCGGGTGAAGTTGGTGGTGTCGGCAGCGTGTTTGGTCAAATGCAAGGGCTTTACAAAGAGTTTGGAGCGGAACGCGTAATTGATACCCCGATCAGCGAGTCGGCAATTATGGGAGCGGCCGCAGGAGCCGCTTTGACGGGTTTAAGACCGGTGGCCGAGTTGATGTTCGTCGATTTCGTCGGCGTTTGCTTCGATCAAATTTACAACCAGGCGGCAAAGTTCCGTTATATGTTTGGAGGCCATGCCACTACACCGATGGTCATACGTGCGGCAGCCGGTGCGGGCTTTCGGGCAGCTGCGCAACACAGTCAGACTCTCCACCCATTGTTCACGATGATCCCTGGGCTGAAGGTGGTGATGCCTTCCAACCCCTATGACGCAAAAGGCCTGCTGATCGAAGCCATTCGCGATGACGATCCGGTGATCTTTCTCGAGTCGAAAGCTCTCTACGGAATGGAAGGCGATGTGCCTGACGAAGCTTACCGGATCCCCTTCGGCGAGGCGAATGTCGCGCGCGAGGGAGACGATATCACGCTGGTCGCATTTGGCGCCATGGTGCCGCGAACCTTGGCGGTTGCGGTAGCCCTCGCCAAACATGGCATCGACGCTGAGGTGATTGATCCAAGAACCACCTCCCCATTGGATGAGGAAACGATCCTCGAAAGCATTCGCCGCACGGGCCGGCTGGTCGTGATCGACGAAAGCCCCCCGCGCTGCTCGATGGCGGCCGACATTGCCGCCCTGGTCGCGGAAAAAGCGTTCGGTTCGCTTAAGGCTCCAATCCTCAAGGTGACTTGTCCCCATACGCCGGTACCGTTCTCCCCGGTGCTGGAAGACGCGTATGTGCCGACCGCAGGCCGGATCGAGGAAGCCATCCGGGCTGTGCTCGCTTATTCCTGAAAAACCGACAGGCATTGGCGACTTAGGGGAAGCAGAATGAACGCGATTGTCCCGATCAACATGCCCAAGTGGGGCCTGTCTATGGAGGAAGGGACGATCGTCGAATGGCTGAAGCCGCAGGGCGCGATAATCGAGGAAGGGCAGGAACTGCTCGAGATCGAGACTGCCAAAATCGTCAATGTTGCCGAAGCGCCGGGTTCGGGCGTTCTTCGCCGTATCATCGCGGAGGCAGGGGCGGTCGTCCCTGTAGGCGCATTGATTGGCATATTGGCAGACGCCGATACGTCGGAGGAAGAACTCGACGACTTTGCCAATAAATTTGAAGAGTTCTCCGCAGTCAATAAGACTGAAGTTGCGCCGTTTCTTCAATTATCGACCATCGAAGCGGATGGCCGTGTCCTGCAAATCGGCCG
>JANONQ010000319.1:0-10614 GCA_031420935.1 Novosphingobium sp.
CTGAAGTCGAGCACCAAAAGCCCATCGAGCGGCCTCACTCAACGATTCTCCATTATCGTGCCGCGCGTCATGTGCCGGACCGGATCATGTCCGCACAGCGCTCTCCGATCATCATGCAAACCGAATTGGGGTTCCCCGACGTGATACTCGGGATAACCGATCCATCGGCGATGCGCAGTTTGCCGATTCCGCGCACGCGCAACTGGGAGTCGACGACGGCATTGTCGTCGCTGGCGGCTCCCATCCGGCAAGTACCCACGTGATGATAGCCGGTGCTCGCGGTGGCCCGGATATGGTCTTCCAGTCCCTGATCGCTTTCATCCGACAGGTTCGGCTGAAGCGGTTTGCTGCCGAGCGCGCGCAGCGGCGCCGCATCGCCGATCCTGCCAATCAGCCTGAGGCCGTCGACGGCGGTCTGCATGTCGTGCGCGGAGGAGAAGTAGTTGGGCGCGATGTGCGGCGCGGCGCGGGGATCAGCCGATGCGATGCGGACGCTACCCCGGCTTTCAGGCCGGTTCTGATAGAAGGCGACCTGGAAACTCGATTCCGGCAACAGCTCACCCGAATAGGTGTTCGCTTCGAACGGCATGAAGAAGATCTGGATGTCGGGATCGTCCAGCCCCTTGCGGGTATGGGCAAAAGCGCCAGCCAGCGCCGCGCCGACCGCGAGCGGCCCGGTGCGGTTGACCATATAGCGCAGCCCGGCAAGTCCTTGTGAAACGAAATTGCTCATCGTCGCATTGAAGGTGTGCGGACTCGTCGTCGTGTAGGAGCGTTTGGGCAGGATGTGGTCCATCAGATTTTCGCCGACGCCGCGCAGTTCGTGGGCGACGGCAACCCCGCTGGGGCCAAGCACTGCTGCGGGACCGATGCCCGACAGCTGCAACAATTGGGGTGTTGCGAACGAGCCGGCGGCGAGTACGATCTCGCGCCGCGCGCGGGCGCGATGTTGCTGGCCGCCCCGCTCATAGAGGACTGCGGATGCCTCACGCCCGTCCAGCTCGATCCTGGTGGCGAGCGCATCGGTTACGACGTGAAGGTTCCGGCGGCGGCGCGCCGGCTTCAGATAGGCGGTCGCGGTTGAGGATCGCCGGCCCTTCCAGGTGGTCAGCTGGTAATAGCCGGAACCGGCAATGTCGCGCCGGCAAAAATCCGGCGTACGCGGAATGCCAACTTCGGCTGCGGCATCGAGGAACGCTTCGGCGAGCGGGTTCACCCAGCGAGAGTCTTCGACCCCGACGGGCCCCTCATCGCCATGAAACTCGTCCGCGCCGCGCTGCTGGCGCTGCGATTTGCGAAAGTAAGGCAAGACTTCTTCGTAGGACCAGCAATCGGCCCCCATCTGTCGCCAAACCGCATAGTCGGACGGCGTGCCGCGGACATAGATCATGCCATTGACCGAACTCGAGCCGCCTAGCACCTTGCCGCGCAGCGCCGAAATGCGGCGGCCGCCGAGGTTTGGTTCTGGATCGGTCTCAAAATGCCACATGAACTTCGGATCGGGCAACACCTTGGCGAAGCCCATCGGCAGGCCGATCCAGCGGCCGCTATCCTCTGGTCCTGCCTCAAGCAGGAGGACACTGTTGCGGCCGTCCTCACTAAGCCGGGCCGCAACCACCGCGCCGCCGGAGCCTGCGCCGACCACCACAAAGTCATATTCGGTTTCAGCGATCAGCATCCTGTCCACCCCGTCTTCCGCGTCCCCGCAGGTAAAGGCGGAGAGATAGGCAGATATGTCCTTTTCGCATATCCCTTATTTAATTCGTGTCGAGATTTGGAAAGTGCGCAATGTTTATCTGAAGGTGTCGTACATCAGGTGAGCCGATCCGCGCAGAGGCAGCGATTGCGGGTACCGCAGCGATACCGCGCGCACCAATCAAACCCGTTTCGTTCACCCTCAAAAATCGTAACCACTAGCCATCCGATGGTACCAAGGATGTAAGCTAAGCAGGATTGAGCAACCAGACTGTCAGCCAGGCCAATTTCTGCTAAAACGCCCCTCGTTCGTTTCGGCAATCGAGATTATGACACGAGGAATCGACAACAGCGAGGGACGATCGAAACCCAATCCACGTGCCGCGAATGAGTCGACACATGAGCCATCAGCATCCATAGTGCGGATAGGCGGTCATCAGTCATGAATTTCGAAAGCCCGAGCTACGACGTTGATGGCGTCATTATAACCGACGATCTCGATCGCCGGCCATCCAGAGCGGCCGATTATCAAGCCGAAAATCGCGCGCTTATCGCACTTGCCGAAGCGATGAGCACCAGCCCCGAAACGGTGCTCCAGCAGCTGGTTGAGGCAGCGATGGCGCTGACGCACTCCGATTCCGCAGGGATTAGCCTGTTGGAGCCCGGCGGGGAGCAAGACACCTTTCACTGGGTCGCGACAGCCGGAACCTGGTCGCCCTATCGTGACGGCACGATGCCGCGTGAGGCCAGCCCGTGCGGTGAAGTTATTGCGCGGGGGGCGGTCCTGCTGATGAAGAACCCCGAACGGTCGTTCCCGGCGTTGCTGCAGGCAGAACCCGGCGTCAGTGAGACGCTACTCGCTCCCTTTTACGTCGGCGGAGTTCCGGTCGGCACGTTGTGGACGATCAAGCACAATCCCGACGCGCATTTTGAGGCTGAGGACGCCCGCATCATCAAAAGCCTGGCTCGTTTCGCCTCGGCGGCCCATCAGACGGTGCAGGCGCTTCACATGGCGGAGGCTACTGGCCAGCAGGCCGAAGTCCGGGCGCAGCAGCTGGTCACGCTGGCCGAAATCAGCTCCGAATTCTTTGGCATAGGCGACATGGAGTTCATGCCGATCTACGGCAACGCTGCGGCAATGCGGATGGTCGGACTTGCCGACCTTGACCAGGTAAAGCGAACACCGATACGGGAGTACTTCTTTCCTGAAGATTGGGCCTTCATCACCGATGAGTTCTTCCCGCGCGTACTGCGTGAAGGTCAAGGCAAAACCGAAATCCGTTTTCGCCATTTCGTAACAGGCGAGCCGGTGTGGGTCGTCTACACCCTCGTCGTCCTGAAGGACGAGATGGGACGAGCGACCGGCCTCGGTACGGTCACGCACGACATCACCGAGCGCAAGCGCACCGAGGCAGCGCTGCGCGAGAGCGAGAAGCGGCAAGAGTTCCTGTTGAAGCTCAGCGATGCGATCCGGGTGCTTGGCGATCCGCTGGAGATGCAAACCGTCGCGCTCCGCTTGCTAGGCGAGCATCTCGCAGTCAGCCGCGCATTTTACAACGTAATCGACGAGGAGCGGGACGCGTATGTGGTCCATAGGACATACGCGAACGGGGTGGCGCCGCTCACCGGGCATTTCCGGCTTAGCGAGCTTCAATGGACGGCCGAGCTTGCGGGTTCAGGGCAAATCGTCGTGTTCGATGACGCAAGCGCCGACCCCCGTCTGTCGGCAGCCGAGCGGGCGGCCTACGTCGCGATGGAAGTGGCTGCAGGCGTCGGTGTTCCACTTGTCAAGGATGGACGCTTGGTTGCGGGTCTTGGCGTCCACCATGCAACGCCCAGACATTGGACGCCCGAGGAAGTAGACCTGATTCGCGAGACCGCCGAACGCACCTGGGCGGCGGTCGAGCGCGCGCGGGCCGAGGCGGCGCTGATAGAAAGCGAAGCCAAGCATCGCACTTTGTTCGAAAAGATGAGCGAGGGGCTTCTCGTCCTAGAGCGGGTTGCTGACGAACCATTGGATTATCGCATTCTAATCGCCAACTCAGCGTATGAACATCAGACCGGCTTTAGCAATCCAGTTGGCAGGACCGTGCGTGACATTGCACCTACCTCCGAGGACGCCCTTGAAAGTTACCGCATCACCGAAGAAACGGGTCTGACACAAACATTCACGACCTATTTTCGAGAGGTCGGCCGTTGGTTCGAGGTCGAAGTTTCGTCAGCGGAGCGACCCGGTCAGATCGCGGTGCTGTTCAGGGATATCACGGAGCGTAAGCGCGCCGAGCTCGCGGTGCGCGAGAACCAGGAGCGGCAGGCGTTTCTGCTTAAGCTCAGCGATGCGCTGCGGGCGGAGCCGAGCGCCGAGGCCCTAGCGAACCGGGCGCTCCGGATGCTGTTTGAGCAAATGGGGCTCGATCGCTGCTACGTCGGGATCTATCGGCTGGCGGAGGATATCGCCGAATTTCCTCATCAGGTTCACGATAACCGCCTGCCCCCCATGCCCGCCGAGAATCGTTTGTCCGATTTTCCCGAGATGGTCCAGGTCTTGTTGGATCGGACGCTGGTGATCGACGACGTCGTGACGATGGAGGGCCTTTCGGCCAGCGAGGTGGCCGCTTTCACTGACCTTGGCCTGCGTGCCTTGATCAACGCAACCCTGCGCAAAGGCGAGAGCCACCTGCTTTGGGCGCTCGTAGCCGCGTCTGCCCGCGCTCGAGCCTGGACACAGGGCGAAGTCTCCCTTGTGGAAGAAGTCGCCGAACGCACCTGGGCGGCGGTCGAGCGCGCTCGGGCCGAGGCGGCGCTGCGCGAGAGCGAGGAGCGGCAGGCCTTCCTGCTGGAACTCAGCGACGCTCTGCGGCCGTTGGCCGACCCGGCAGCCGTCCAGGGCGAGGCCTGCCGGCTGCTCGGCGAGCGCCTCAACGTCGACCGAGTGGTTTATACCGAGCATTACGGGGACATCTTCATCATCAATTGCGACGGGGCCCGCGGTGCCGCGTCCATTTCCGGCCGCTACCCAGTGGCGGCGTTCGGCCAAGCGTTCATTGCCTACCTGCGCGGCGAGCTATTTGTGGTCGACGACGTGGCCGGAGACCCGCGGCTCGACGACACCAACCGGCAGGCGCTCGGGGCGGTGGCGGTCGCAGCCTGCGTGGGCGTGGGGCTGGTCAAGGCAGGTCAGCTTCTCGCCAGCTTCGGCGCCCTCAGCGCCACGGCGCGAGTTTGGACCGACGAGGAGGTTGCACTGGTGCGGGAAACGGCCGAACGCACCTGGGCGGCGGTGGAGCGCGCCCGCGCCGAGGCTGCGCTGCGCGACAGCGAGGAGCGCTTTCGCCACTTCAGCGACGCCTCCACCAACGTTCTTTGGATCAGGGACGCTGAGACGCTCGAAATGACATTCGCCAGTCCCGCATTCGACAAGATTTACGGCATTTCCGGCCCGGAACGCGGCGGGGACGGGCGCTTGCGGAGCTGGGCTCAGTTGATCGAGCCAGAAAATCGCAAAACCGTGCTCGCCAATTTTCAACGCGTGCGTGTCGGCGAGCGGGTCGAACAGGAGTTTCGCATCAGACGAGCATCGGACGGGATGATGCGATGGATTCACGACACCGGTTTTCCACTACACGATGCGGCCGGCAATGTTCGCTGGATTGCGGGCGTCGGCGCGGACATGACCGATGTGAAGGAGGCTACTGACCGTCAGGATGTTCTTGTCGCCGAACTACAGCACCGAACCCGCAACCTGATTGCCGTGGTCGGTGCGCTTTGCGAGCGGACCCTCAAAAACGCCGCCTCGTTGGAGGATTTCAGGACGCGATTCCGACTGCGCCTGTCCGCCCTTTCGCGGGTTCAGGCCCTGCTTTCCCATCTGGCAACCGGCGAAAAGGTCACATTCAAGGAGTTGCTGGACTCGGAATTGGGCGTTTACGGCGCGACCGACGCGATGGCACATAAGTTCACACTTGAAGGCCCCGCCGACGTGCCGCTGCGGTCGGGAACGGTCCAGACGCTTGCACTTGCGCTTCACGAACTCGCCACCAATGCCGTCAAATACGGCGCGTTGGCGGGTTCTGACGGGCACCTTTTTGTGAGCTGGCGTGTCGAGGCTCCGTTGAAGGGCGATCCGCTCTGCCTCCATGTCGAGTGGCGCGAAACCGGGGTCATCATGCCTGAGGTTGGCGCGCCGGTCATAGGAAGCGGCTATGGCCGCGAATTGATCGAGCGCGCGCTGCCCTATCAGTTCAGGGCGAAAACTATTTTCGAGCTGGGTGCCGATGGCGTCCGTTGCACCATTACTGTGCCTATCTCGCAGACAGTGAGCAGCGGAGTTTCCTGCGGTGATTGAGGCGCTATTGCTGAACCGTCATATCCTTCTGGTCGAGGACGATTATCTGATCGCCTATGCCTTTCAGCACGAGTTGGAGGATTTAGGCGCGCGCGTCGTCGGGCCAGCCGCCTCGGTCAAGGATGCGCTTGGATTGCTGGATAGCGGTCCCGTGGACGGCGCAATCCTCGACGTGAACCTGAACGATGAAAAGGTATTTCCCGTCGCCGACGCGCTTACGGCTATCGGTGTCCCGTTCGTGTTTACGACCGGCTATAGCGCCTCGGACCTTCCCACAGCATGGCGGCATGTTCCTCGATTCGAAAAGCCGGTCGATGCGGCAAGGGCGGCGCTGGCTCTATTTGGGTAATGATGCCCTTTGCACCGCGATCCCCGAGAAGCCTGTTTGGCCTTGACCACCCCCGCCGCTTACGTCCGCTCTTAGACTCGGCTGCAATCGCGACGAAGGCGGCCATAAGGTCAACGTCGCGCGCCCTGAAATCCGGCACATATCGGGCGAGTGCTTCCCGGACCTCGCGGCACTCTATAGCGAAAAAGGTGATAGCTCGCTTGCCCGCCCATGTATGCTTAGCGGGATTTGCTCGATCATCTTAGCAGGTGGCATTAGATCGCAGACAACCTGGGCAGACGCGGCCTCGTGCGACCGCGCGCCCCTCAGGCTTTCCATCAGACGTCCCCTGGTATCTTGAAGGCAACGGGGAACATCACATACCCTCAGAAAAAACTATTGTCATAGAGCATCTGTTTTTGAAGCATTGGGATTATAAAACTGGCACTCTTCGCCAGGCATTAATGAGCCTCGAAGACGTGTCCGACGCAATCAGAGAATGCAAGAAATCTGGCCTAGAGTTGCATCAAGCCTGTTCGATATCCAGAATGGCAAAAGGCAGTGCATTTGCTTTGACAGCACCGCTTTGACACTACCCCGCGTCGCTCATGTCGCCGCTGGATCGAACGACCAGGCCCAGGCCTTCCTCGGCTGTGCGCAGGTCCAGATATTCTCGCCATCGCCAGATCTTGCCGTCCTTCATTTCGAAGATGCCGGCAACCGGAAGCGGTACGGTTGGCTTGGCTTTGTCAGTGCGCGTGAGATAATCCACGCGTTCCGTGAAAACTACGGAATCAGATGAGGCGATCCGCGTAGTCTCGATCTCGCAGGTGAAGGCGGTGAAAATACCCTCGATATAGGCCCGGATTTCGGCCAGCCCGCAGCGCGGAGGCAACGGCATGTCGATGTACTGCCCATCCGGCGTGAAGTACTCAAGCATCGCATCGACGTCCTGCTTTGCCCAGAGGCTGCAGAATTGCAGCACCGTGCGTTCGTCGTCCGTCTTACCGTCTTGGGGGCATAGTGGCATATCAACTCTCCGGTCTGCGTAGTGTGTTAAATTGAGTGGCCCAAAGCGAAGCTCGAGGCCCGGAAACGGGTGATTAAAACAGCCTCTGCTCTTCTTTCTCTGCCGGACCTCCTGCTTTCGCCTTACGCGCATATTGGCGTATCGACATGTAGATGTCGCGGACCTGTTCATCAGTCAGGTCATCGAACATCGGCATGCCCAGCGAGGACAGCGAACCCTTCTGAACGATTTCGCGCAGGGTCTCGTAATCGGTCGCCATCACCGAAGCACGCAGGTCGGGCCAGTTGGCATTCGCGCCGCCCAGCATATGACAGACCGTGCAGTTGCGCAGCCACAGGTCGCGCCCGCGCATGGCCGCCGCCGCGTCGATAACGAATTTCGGATCATCAATGGCTTCAACGTCGAACTGCGGAGGAGGCGTTGATGGCAGTTTGGCTGTTCCGCCCAGCTTGAAGGTCATCACGCGGGGAAGATGTTTGCCGAACCGCCAGCCCGGATCCTCCGGCGCCGCTGCACCATAGCCCACCAGCAGCGTGATATACTGTTCCCTGCCCACAAGGTAAGTGATCGGCGGCGCAAGGATGCCATTCCTGGCATTGAACTTCCACAGTTCTCGCCCATCGCGGGCGTCGTAAGCACGGAACCAGCCGTCGGCGGTGCCCTGAAAGACAATGTTGGCGGCAGTGGCCAGAGTCCCGCCGTTCCAGCCGGTTTTATGCTTCACAGTCCAGCGCGGCTTCTGCGTCACTGGATCCCATGCGACCAGCGCGCCGGTGCCGTCTTCCGGGTCGAGCTTCACGAGCTTGAATCGAGCGCCAAGCCCGAACTCGTAATGCCTCGCGCCCAGAACGAACTGCTCGGCTTCCTTCGCCATGTCCGGGGTCGTCCAGTACTCGGCGGGCTGCTGAAGCGTGGGGATGAAGGCCAGCCCGAGTTCCGGATTAAACGACATCGCCTGCCAATTGTGGACGCCGGGTGTCGACGGGTAGAGGGAAATGGGCCCCTTTTCATAACGCACGTTCGGAACTTCAACAGGGCGGCCGGTCTTCAGGTCGATCCGATCCGCCCAAGTTGCCTTGCCGAACTTCTCGGCCGAAATCAGCTTTCCATCGCGGCGATCATGGACGTAGAAAAAGCCGTTCATCGAGGCCTGCATCAGGACCGGGCGTCGTTCACCGCCGATTTTCAGGTCGGCCAGGACGATCTCATTCGTTGCCTTGTAATCCCAGGCTTCGCGCGGGTTCTGTTGATAATGCCAGATGTATTTCCCTGTATCGGCATCCACTGCCACAATCGACGCCAGGAACAGGTTGTCGCCACCACTTGGGGAACGCTGGGCCGGGTTGTAGTTCGACGAGTTGCCGGTCCCGATGTAGATGCGGTTCAGCGTTTCGTCGTAGGTGATGCCGTTCCAGACGGTTCCGCCCCCACCCCATTGCCACCATTTGCCCGTCCAAGTCTTGGCGGCCATCGCCTGGGTTTCGTCCTCGAAGCCATTCGCCGGGTTTCCGGGGACCGTGTAAAAGCGCCAGAGGAATTTTCCGGTTCGCGCATCATAGGTGGAGACATATCCGCGCGTACCAAAGTCAGCGCCAGAATTGCCAACGATCACCTTGCCGTTGAACACGCGGGGCGCGCCGGTGATCACGGCGCGTCCGTCCTTGTCCTCGATGGTGTTGGTCACCCACTTCGGCTTGCCGTTGCCGGCATCGAGGGAAACCAGCCTGCCGTCGAGGGTCGCAAGGATGATGGAACCCTCAAAATAGCCGATTCCGCGACTCGCCTGGTGGGAGGTCCTCAGAACCCGCGGGCGTGCCTGACCGACTTCGGGGTCGTATTCCCACACAAGTGCCCCCGTTTTGCCGTCTACGGCATACACCTTCGACAGCGACGTCGAAAAATACACCTTGCCGTCTATGGCAAGGGGCGTTCCCTGCATGGACCGCGCCTGTGCCGGCAAATCCATGCTCCAAGCCAGATCCAGCTTGCTGATCGTGTCGACGTTGATCTGCTTGAGCGGACTGAAACGCTGCTCGTTGTTTTGCAGGCCGTAAATTGACCAGTTGGCGCCATTGCTCTCACTTGCGTGGCCATTCCCGCAGGACGTGGTTGTCAGGCCTGCCAGCAGGACTGTCAGAGCAGAAACCAGAATACGACCCAACATTCAGCCTCCCCATTCGCATAGCGTTGCTCCGACACTTTATGATTTTTTGGCCACTCGGAGACGCGACCGGATTGCAAGGCGGCGCTTTCAAACTATCAGGCCGGGCACATCTTGTGCGTATGGTCGGCATAATGCAATTACCTTGCGTGCCAAGGACGATACAGGTGCTGTCGACGTTCCGCCGCATGGGAATAATCGAGGTCGTCGGCGATCGCATCACCCACTGGCGCGATTATTTTGACATGCGCCCGTTCGCATCGGCATAATTCCCGCTTGTCCACGCTGAAACAGCGGCCAATCGGTCCGAAGGACACGCCATGGAAATTCTTGAAATAGATGAAGCGACTAGCGGTGCTGGTGTCGCAGGTGCTGCCCGAGGGAGCCGCCCAAATTCAAGGGACGTAGCAGGAGTTGTGATCCGAGGAGCCCTCGAGAAAATTATCGGGAGCGCAAATCGACAACAATAATTCGAGGTTACCGCACCAGGCGGCTTCGAGATCGGGCAACAACCGCAGCTTCATCGTGATCGTCCCAGTCGCGCGATCGAGGCAGCCTATGCGGATGGCGACGACGGCAAGATCGCCTCCGTGCAGTCGGCTGTGATCGCGGGCAGCAAGGAGCAGATCGGGGTCGAGCGGGCGTTCGTCGCCGCCACCAATTTCGACGTTTTTCCGGACGATCTGAAGAGCCTTGAGGAAGCGTTGTTGCCGTCATCTTGAGGCATGACGCCTCCATAAGGCGGGGCGCCCGATGCGACAGCGACCTCAGCTCAAAACAGCGGGAAAGCTGGGGTCTCCCTTTTCACGCGCGGCTCGGAAGGCCGGCCGTTCCCCCAGCCGCTTGAGGTAGGCCTGGATTGCAGGATACCCGGCGATGTCGCGCGGCACGAACGCCCGCATCGTCGTCAGCGGAAAGGCCATCATGATATCGGCGATTGTGAAGTCATCGCCGGCGAACCAGCGTGCCTTTGCCAATCGCGCGTCGACCTGCTCGAACGCTCGCGTGCCGCGGGACAGCAGCCCTTGCAAAGTCGCGCCATTGCAGTTCGCCTG
>JANONQ010000320.1:0-3485 GCA_031420935.1 Novosphingobium sp.
GCTGGCGAACGACGATTACGGCTGGGCGGAACTGCCCGGCGAAGGCGCGTTCTATGCGCCCAAGCTCGAATGGCACCTGACCGACGCGATTGGCCGCACCTGGCAGGTCGGCACCATCCAGTCCGACCGGGTGCTGCCCGAACGGCTCGAAGCCAGCTATATCGCCGAAGATGGCGAAAAGCACCGCCCGGTGATGCTCCACCGCGCCATCTTCGGCTCCTATGAACGCTTCATCGGCATATTGATCGAGCACTACGCCGGCAAGCTGCCGGTCTGGCTCGCCCCGGTGCAGGCGGTGGTGGCGACGATCGTCTCCGATGCCGACGACTATGCCCGTGAGGTCACGGCGCAATTAAAAGCAGCCGGAATCCGGGTCGAGAGCGACCTGCGCAACGAGAAGATCAACTACAAGGTGCGCGAGCACTCGTTGGCCAAGGTTCCGCATCTGCTGGTGGTCGGCAAGCGCGAGGCGGAGGAAGCCACCGTCGCGATCCGCACGCTGGGCGAGGAACGCCAGCGGGTGATGCCATTGGCCGAGGCGATCGCGATGCTGAAGGATGAGGCGACGCCGCCGGATTTGCGGTAGTACCGGACCGTTCTCCTGTTAACCGGCGAGTGAGCAATGCCTGCCAACAGCGTAAGGCGCCTGGCAGCTTAGGTCAGTTAACCGCCAGCACTTGGCCCGCCAGGATCAGCGCCAGAGCGCAGCCAACGACGATGAAGGAGCGGACTGTCGTTTCCACTTGCGGCGCTGCGACTAGGGCGATGATGCGGGCCATAACGAGTCCATGCGCCCACTCCGGTTGCCGAATTGTTAATTCTAGAAGCCCCGCAACTCTTTGACAGGTTCACGATGAGCGGGATGGGGTGTCACAGCGACGGCATCTGCTGGCTGGCGCAGTGAAAGCCTCCTCCCCCCGCAAGCACCGCGTCGGCGGGAAGGCCCACCGTTTCGCGATCCGGGAACAGCGCAGCCACCGCCGCCACCCCGTCCCGGTCATGCGCTGAACCGAACGTCGGCACGACCACCAGCCGGGAGGTGATCGCGAAATTCATGTAGCTTGCCGGCTCCACCCGCCCGCCGCGCTTGAGCAAGCCGGGCGAAGGGATATCACGAACCGCGACGCTGAAGGCTCTCGCCCGGATGCGGGCATCGGCATAGATCGCGGCATTGGGATCGTCCTTGCTGCTGGGCAGGGGCAGCGCCAGCACGCCCGGCGCAACGAAGCGGGCGAGATTGTCGACATGGCCGTCGGTGTGGTCATTGATCAACCCGTCGCCAAGCCACAGCACCCGGTCAAAGCCGAGGTCGCTGGCCAACCGCGCCTCGATCTCGCCGCGTGACAGGCCAGAATTGCGGTTGGGGTTGAGCAGGCATTGCTCGGTCGTCGCCACCAGTCCGGCGCCGTCGCCATCGATTGCCCCGCCTTCGAGCACCCAGTCCGCCGTCGCCACTTCCAGTCCGGCATCGCGCGCCAACTCCGCGCCGATCGTCTGATCACCTGCCATCAGATACTTTCCGCCCCAGCCGTTGAAACCAAAGCGCTGCGCTGTCCGCCCGCCCGTGCCGTCCAGCAGCACCAGCGGCCCGGTATCGCGCAGCCAGATGTCGCCATAAGTGCGGCGTTCAAGCTTGACCTTACTGCTCACCAACCGCCGCGCCGCAGCCTCGTTCTCTTCATCGCGGACCAGCAGCCGAACCTCCTGCCCGCTCTCGGCCACGGCGCTGGCGAAAGCGGCGATTTGGATTTGCGCCGCCTCGAGAAAGCCTGGCCATTCGTCCGCGTCATGCGGGAAACCGATCCACAGCCAGTCCTGCGGATACCATTCGGGGGGGAGGCGCCAAACCATGCCAGGCTCTTTAGCCGCGCCCGGTGCTTGCGGGAAGCGGCGTGAGCGGCCATTCATACAGCATGTCAGCCTCCCCATGGACCAGCGCTCTGGAGCGCGCCGAGGCCCACGCGCCGTTTCTTTCGCGGGCGATGGACCGCATGCCCGATCTCACCGACCTGCTGGCGGCGGGCGAGGGGGAGCAGGCGCTGGCCTGGGCCAAAGCCGCGGGCGCGGGCGCGGATGATGTCGCGGTCGCCCTGCGGCGCGAGCGGATGGCGCTGGCGCTGGCGCTGGCGATCGGCGATCTGGCGGGCGCGTTTCCGCTCGCCAGGGTCACTGCCGAACTCACCGCCTTTGCCGACCGGGCGATGGATGCCGCCATCGCCGATGCCATCCGCCGCCGGGTACCCGATACCGAGCCGGCCGGGTTCATCGCCCTGGCGCTGGGCAAGCACGGCGCGGGAGAACTGAACTACAGCTCCGATATCGACCCGATCCTGCTCTACGATCCGCATCTTCTTCCCCGGCGAACCCGCGACGATCCCGGCGAGGCAGCGCAGCGGGTCGCGCGCACGCTGGTGGAAACGCTCAGCCATGTCACTGGCGAGGGCTATGTCTTCCGCGTCGATCTGCGCCTCAGGCCCGCCTCCGAAGTTAGCCCGCTGGCGATTCCGGTCGAGGCGGCGCTCACCCATTACGAATCCTCGGCGCTTGCCTGGGAGCGCGCCGCCTTCATCCGCGCGCGCGCCTGCGCCGGCGATGTCGCGGCGGGCGAGGCTTTCCTTGCCGCAATCCGGCCGTTCATCTGGCGCAAGAGCCTCGATTTCGGCGCGATCGCGGAAATCGGCCGGTTGACCGCGCAGATCCGGTCCAATCACAATGGTGCGCTCCAGCCCGGCCCCGGCTTCGACATCAAGCGTGGCCGCGGCGGCATCCGCGAGATCGAATTCTACGGCCAGACCCATCAGCTGATCCATGGCGGGCGCAACCCGGCGCTGCGGCTGCGGGGCACGCGGGCGACGCTCGATGCGCTGGCGGCGGCGGGGATCATAACTGCCGACGACGCGGCTCTGCTCGGTACATCCTATGACCGGCTGCGCACCGTCGAACACCGGCTGCAGATGGTGGCCGACCGGCAGACGCACAGCCTCCCGCTCGATCCAGCGGCCCTTGATGCGGTGGCGCAGCTCGATGGCTTGCCGGATGGGGCCGCGCTGGTGGTGGAGCTGGCGGCGATCACCAATGCCGCCGGGGCCCGCTACGACGCGCTGATCGCGGCCAGTCCCGGCACCGCACCTGTGGCCAGGCCGGCGGCAAGCGGCGATGCGCTGGTTGCCGAGCTGGCGCGGCTGGGCTTTGCAGAGCCGCAACACCTTGCCGAACGCATCGCCGGCTGGCGTTCCGGAAAGCTGCGCGGCCTGCGCAGCGACGCCGCCCGCGCCGCCTATGACGCGATCCAGCCGCAGCTGCTCGCTGCTCTCGCCGCCGCGCCCGAGCCAGACCGGGCGCTGCTGCGCTGGGAGCAGATGCTCACCAACCTGCCCAGCGCGGTCAATCTGTTCCGGCTGCTGGAAGCCCGGCCCGCCCTGTTGCAGCTGCTCGCCCGCATCCTCGCGCTGGCGACGCCGCTGGCCGACGAGATGGCGCGGCGC
>JANONQ010000321.1:0-5597 GCA_031420935.1 Novosphingobium sp.
GTAAAGCGAGCGGATCTGCGCCTTGAGATTGCCGCGCAGCATCCCCGCGCCCGTAACCAGCAGCAGCAGAGCAAGCAGGAAGGTCTCGTCGAACGCCAGCGCGAAATGGCCGCAGGTCATCAGCAGCGCGCCAATCGTCACTGCCGCCCGGCGCGAAATCCAACGGTCGCCGATGGCACCCCCGATCAGCGGCATGAATGCGACCAGGGCGACGTAAAGCCCGAACGTCTGCGTCGCCATCGCCTGAGTGGATAGCGGCCCGGTGATGCCTTCGATAAAGGCACGATAGCCCTCGAAGCCGACAACCCGCTCAATCCGCCCCGGCTTGAGCAATTCGCCGGCCATGTAGAGCACCAGCATCGCCTGCATGCCGTGGAACGAGATGCGGTCCCACAGTTCGGTCCCGGCAAGCACCCAAAGCCCCCTGGGGTGGCCGAAGCGCTCATTATCTTGAGCCGGTGGGGTAACGGGCGCGGGTGCGGCTTCGGACATCCGGGGCATGCCCTTTCGGCAAACAGGATGCCAGTTTCTGGCTGAGCCGGCGGGGTGGGTCAATCGGGCAATCGCAGGGACCAAAAGCCGGCCGGGGCGACTATTCCGCCGCCTCGCTGATTTCCGCAATCTCCTGCGCCTGACGGGTCCACATTTCGGCGTAGAGCCCGTCCAGCCGCAGCAGCTCGTTATGCGTGCCGCTTTCCGCCAGCCGCCCCTGATCCAGCACCAGAATCCGGTCGGCATCGGCGATCGTCGACAGCCGGTGCGCGATGCTGAGCGAGGTGCGGCTCGACGAGACCGCGTGCAGCGTCGCGAGGATCTCCTGCTCGGTGCGTGTATCCAGCGCGCTGGTGGCCTCATCGAGCAGCAAGATCGGCGGGTTCTTGACCAGTGTGCGGGCAATAGCGACGCGTTGCTTCTCGCCGCCTGAAAGCTTCAGCCCGCGCTCGCCGACTTCGGTGGCGAAGCCCTGCGGCAGCCGCTCGATCAGCGCCATCAGCGCCGCGCCATTCGCCGCCGACTCGATGTCCGACTGGCCGGCCCCATCGCGGCCGTAGCCGATGTTGTAACCGATGGTGTCATTGAACAGCACCGAATCCTGCGGAACGATGCCAATGGCGGCGCGCAGGCTGGCCTGCGTGACGCCTCGAATATCCTGCCCGTCGATCAGGATGCGCCCCTCCCAGGGATCGTAGAAGCGGAACACCAGCCGGGCGATGGTGCTTTTGCCCGCGCCTGAAGGCCCGACCACCGCCACCTGCCAGCCGGCCGGCACCTCGAAGCTGAGGGCGTGGAGGATGGTGCGGTCGGGATCATAACCGAAGGTGACATTGTCGAAGGCCAGGGTCGGGCGCTTGACCACCAGCGCCGGGGCGCCGGGGGCATCCTGCACTTCGATTTTCGTGTCCATCAGCGAGAACATCGCCGCCATGTCGATCAAACCCTGGCGGATCGTGCGGTAGACCATGCCGAGCATGTCGAGCGGGCGGAACAGCTGGGTCAGGTAGGTATTGACGAAAACCAGGTCGCCCACCGTCAGCTTGCCCTGCGACCAGCCCCATACCGCATAGCCCATCGCACCGGCCATCAGCAGGTTGACGATCGCGGCCTGGGCGATGTTGAGCCCGCCCAGGCTGTTCTCGCTCTTGACCGCAGCTTCAGCATAGGCGCCGGTCGCCTGGGCGTAGCGCGCCTGTTCGCGATCCTCCGCGCTGAAATATTTGACCGTTTCGTAGTTCAGCAGCGAATCGACCGCGCGGGCCATCGCCTGGGTGTCGAGCCGGTTCATCTTCTCGCGCAGCGCATTGCGCCATTCGGTGATCCAGCGGGTGACGGCTGCATAGGCCAACACCGCCAGCGCCGTGGCCACCACCAGTCCCCAGCCGAAATTGAGGTAGAAGATCACCGCCACGGCAATCAGTTCGATCGCGGTCGGCGCGATGTTGAACAGCATGAAATAGAGCATCACGTCGATGCTCTTGGTGCCGCGCTCGATCACCTTGGTCACTTCACCGGTCCGCCGGGCGAGGTGGAAGCGCATCGACAGGCGGTGCAGCCGGGCGAATACGTCCTCCGCCAGCGCCCGGGTCGCATCCTGGCCTACGCGCTCGAACACGATGTTGCGCAGATTGTCGAACAGCACCCCGGCGAAGCGGCCGAGCGCATAGGCAAGGACAAAACTCAGCGCGACCATGAAGGCCGGATCGCCGATTAGCGTCATCGAGTCGATTGCGCGCTTGTAAGTGAAGGGCAATGCCAGCGTTACCGCTTTGGCGGCGAGGATAAGCAGCACCGCCACGACAATCCGCCAGCGCAGCGCCCGATTTTCGCGCGGCCAGAGATAGGGCAGGAACCGCTTCAGCGTGCCCCAGCCATCGTGGCTCGTAGGGTGGTCGGCGGCTGGAAGATCGGGCGGCATTGCCGGGTATTTAGGCGCTGCTAGCGGAAACGCCAGTAAAGTCGCGGCAAAATGCGTGCGAAAGCCTCAGCGCCGGGTGATCGTGACATCGTCCAGCGTTACCGGATCGGAGCCCGGCGCGACCGAGAACGCAAGCGATTGCGCCGGGCACCCAGCCGGCACATCGAGGTCGGCGGCGAAATGCCCCGTTTTCGCATCGATCAATTCGCTGGCCAGCGGACGGCGAGTCTCTGGCGTGCAGGCGACCGATAGGCGGATTGCCGCAGCCGGCGCGCCGCTCCCAGCCTGGGCCCGCCAGTGCGCGCGATAGGCGCCGGGCGCCAGGACCGTGAGCTGAGTGGCAAAGTCGCGCTCGCGCGATGCGCTGGTGGTGACGTGGAGCGTTGGCGCGTTAAAGCCCGGTGCGGGCTCAAGCGATAAACCGATCGATCCGTCGTCCGGCCAGCGCCAGTCGAAGGCAGTCAGGGGCTTGGAGAGATTGGCCCCGCTGAAGCTGCCATCGGCAATATTGCCAGTGTCGCCCCCCGACTGGCAATGACCGCGCCAGACCCGTTTGCCGCTCTCGATCTGCCCGGTCGAAACCAGATTAAAAGTGGTCGGCGCCACCAGCGAACAGCTCCGCATGCGAGTTGAAAGGATCTCCGCTACCAGGCCGCGGCGGGCGATTCCGGCGGGCGGGATCAGATAACCGTCGACGAAATAATTCCGCCCCCAGACGGGAGCATCGGCTAACCGGCGGGCCAGCGCCGCGCGGCCCTCGGCAGTAGCCTCAAACTCGGCGAGCAGTTGCGCGCGACTGGCGAATTGCGGCGACTGGCGCAGCAGCGCGTCGAGCCGCTGCGAAGCAACTTCGAGATCGCCTTGCTCCAGCGCGACCGACATCCAGTAGAGCTGAGTCGCCGGGTCCCGCCAGCCCATCGCTGCCGAAACAGTAAAGGCCCGCTCTGCGCCCGCCGCATCGCCGGAAACAAGCAGCGCGCTGCCGAGCAAGCTGGCCGAACGGGCATCAATCGGATCGCGCCGCACTGCGTGCCGTGCTTGTTCTGTAGCCTCTGCCAATTGATTGGCAGCGAGCGCTCGCCCGGCGAGCATGCGCGCGGCATTGACGCGAAACGGCGGTGGCACCGCCGCCGCCAAATCAGGCCGGTATTCGCTGATCCGGTCGAGCCCGCTGGCCAGAGCAGCCAAGGCGAAGAGACCGGCCCCCACCAGTCCTGCAAAGTCGCGGGTCCGGCGCGGCACGCGAGCTTCCTATGCGGCCCTTGCTTCGGCTTTCGTGTCGTCCGATTTATAGGCGTAATAATCGGCGCTGTAATAATAGGAATAGCGATGCGAATGCCGGCGCGCATCAAATTTGGTCAGTACCGCGCCGAGGATCACCGGCCGCATCGCCCGTAGCCGGCGCAGCGATGCCTTGAGAGTCCCCCGGCGACCCCGATCAGCCTCGATCACCATGACCACGCCATCGGCCAGCGGCGCCATCAGCGGTGCATCGGCGAGCCCCAGGACCGGCGGGCTGTCAATGATCACGATATCGAATTTGCCGGCAAGTTCGTCAATCAGCGCCTGCATCCGGTTCGAGGCTATAAGCTCGGTCGGGCTTGGCGGAATTGGCCCGGACGTGATTACCGACAGGCCCGGCTGGGCCATCCCGAGAATGACGGATTCGGCGGGCTCGCTTGACGTCAGCAAGGTCGTCAGGCCGGTCTTGTTGTCGGTCCCGATCCGCCGGTGCAGCGATGGACGACGCAAATCGGCATCGATCAGGAGAACCCGCCGGCCAATCCGTGCGAAATTGCTGGCGATAGCATAGCACGTGGTCGATTTACCCTCAGTCGTTTGAGCGGAGGTTACCAGCATGACCGGCGGCAAGCCCTGACCTGTCGAATAAAGCAATGAGCCGCCCAGCGAACTATAGGCTTCGGCCACCTGCGATTTCGGATCGGCAATTTCCTCGCCCATATCATTGCTCGATCTGGGGATGACGCCAAGTAAGGGTAGATGCAGCTTGTGCTCGATGTCTTCCGGAACGCGGATCGAATCGTCGAACTGGTCGCGAACCAGCACCACCAGCGCCGCCAGTGCGCTGCCCAGCAGCAAACCGATGGCGAGATTGAGCATCAGATTGGGCGACGATGGTGACAGCGGCGGATCGGCCAGATCGATGACCGAAATGTTCGATGTGCTGATGCCGGCAGCGGCATTCAGCTCCTTGAAGCGCTGGAGCAGGCCATCGTAAAGTATGCGGTTGGTGTTGGCCTCGCGGGCGAGAATATTATATTGCACCGCGCGATCCTGTTCCGCCAGTGTATCGCCCTTGAGCGACTCCACCTTGGCCTCCAATTGCCGCTCGGCCGCCAGTGCGGCGTCATATTGCGCCTTGACCGAAGCCCGGACACTGCCGACCACTGAATTGAGTTGGCTATTCACTTCGGCGGCCTGGGCTTTCAGCTGGATCACCGAGGGATGATCCGGAAGATGCCGCGCGCCTTCCTGCTGTAGCTTGGTTTGCACATCGGCGCGCTGGGTCAGCAGGCTCTGCACTGTGGGATTGCTCAATACTTCGGGGGCATTCAGCCCGGCAGCACCGGAAATTGCGTCCCAGCGGCCTTGGGCGGCAATCCGCGCGGCCTGGGCATTGTTGGCGGCCTGGTTGATTTGCACCAGGCTGGCGGAGGTGACCGACCCGGACTGCGGGCTGTTGCTGTCCTGCGCTCCCAGAGCCTGGCCGGTGCGAAACAGGCCGGCAGCGCGTGCATAGCCGTTGAGCGCCTGTTCCGAACCTTCCAGCCGGGTCTTGGCCTCGGCCAGCTGGTCCGAAACGAACCCGCGCGCATAGGCGGAGCTGTCGTATTTCCGCTGCAAGCTGGCGGCGATGACTTCCTTCACAAAGCTGTTGGCGATCTGCGCCGACAGTTGCGGATCGTTGCTGACGAAATTGACCGTGACGATGCGCGATGTATGCGGCAATCGCGCGTCGAGATTGCGCTGCAACAGGCCTAGCGTCGTGTCGCGGACAATGTCGGCGGACATTGATGCCGGCGGCGGTTCTGCACCCATGGCGCGGTAGAATGCCGGGTTGCCGGTTAGCTTGAGGCTCTGTGCCACCCGCAGCGCCACACTCCGGCTGCGCAGAATATCGATCTGGGTCTGGAGAAAGCGATCGGTATCGTAAACATCGCTA
>JANONQ010000322.1:0-3664 GCA_031420935.1 Novosphingobium sp.
CCTGCCTCACAGCGCGAGGCCTCCGTCTATGACGATCTCGGCACCGGTCATATAGCCGGAGAGGTCGGACGCGAGGTAAATCACCACTTCGGCCACGTCATCGACTGTGCCCATCCGGCCGAACGGCACAGCCGCCGTGAACGCGACGAGCGCGTCGGGATCGTGATCGTCGAGCATTGGCGTATCGACCAGACCGGGATGGACCGAATTGACGCGGATCCGGCTGGACGCCAGTTCCCGCGCCGCACATTGGGTCAGCCCGCGCGACGCCCATTTGGTGCCGCCATAGGCGATCATTCCCGGCCAGCCGCGCATCCCCGCAATCGACGAGATGTTGACGATCGACCCGCCGCCGTTGGCCTCCATTGCGGGGATCACTGCCCGCATGCCGAGAAACACGCCGAGTGTATTGACGCGGTAATGGAGATCGAACGCCTCGGTCGTGGTTTCCAGGATCGAGGCGGGTTTGAACACGCCGGCGTTGTTGATCAGCACGTCGATCTTGCCGAACCGGTCGATGGCGGCTTTAACGACGGCGCTCCAATCGGCTTCGTTGCCAACGTCATGCCGATGAAAAATCGCCGCGTCGCCCAGCTCCGCGGCAACCTTGGCACCCGCCTTGTCGAGATCGGTCAGTACGACCTTTGCTCCTTCGGCGGCGAACCGCCGTGCCTCATGTGCACCCTGGCCGCGTGCGGCGCCGGTGATGATCGCCACCTTGCCTTCCAACCGCTTCGTCGTCATCTCGAACTCTCCCGGCTGCAGCTATTGGGCGGTGTATCCGCCGTCGATCACCAACTCAGCGCCGGTCACGAATTTGGCCTCGTCGGACGCCAGGTAGAGCGCGCCCATCGCGATGTCCTCCGCCTCACCGAGATGTCCGATCGGCTGGAGATTGTCGTAGAATTTGCGCCCTTCGTCCACATCGCCGTAACGAAGGATCGACTGATCGAGCATCGGCGTGCGGATGAAGCCGGGGTGGATCGTATTGACGCGCACGTTCACCCGTTCCTTTGCGCAGGAAAGCGCGACCGATTTGCTGTACAGCCGCACCCCGCCTTTCGAGGCGTTATAGGCCGCGATCCCGGGCTGGCCGACGATCCCCAGCACCGACGATATGTTGATGATCGACCCGTTGACCGGACTGCTTTCCATCATCAGCTTGAGTTCATGCTTGGTCGCAAGGAACGTCCCGTCGAGATTGACCCGGTTGATCCGGTGCCACTCATCCAGGGTCGTTTACGTCGGAAAGGTGAGCTCGGTCACCGACGTGCCGGCGCAGTTGACTGCGATATTGAGCCCGCCAAACCTCGCCTTGATCTCCGCCATCAAAGAGATCCAGGCGGCTTCATCGACAACGTCGAGATGGGCGTATTCGGCCGTACCGCCGACCGACCTGATCTCGTCTATGACTGAAGCGCCGAGATTGTCGTTCACATCGACGAGCATGACCTTAGCGCCTTCCGCGGCCAGCAAGCGCGCGCATGCAGCGCCGATTCCGCTCGCAGCGCCCGACACCAGTGCTATCTTTCCAGCAACCCGATCCATTGTCCCACCTTATCAGCTGCGCGCTCACGGTTTGCTTCGCCGCCACGTTGCAACCAGTCGCGCTCATTGGCCTATGCAATGAAGCGCAGCGTAAAGAGCGCGCGGTGAACGCTCAATCAGATAATTTCGATACATTATTCTGTTTTATAGATGAATTTAGCAAAATGCTTGGAATGATAAATCGTCAGACCGAAACAGTCGTATCGATTTATCCAATTGTTGTAGCACTAGAACCTGCATATCCCTGCACAATCCAGGGTTGGAATACAAGGCGAAGGCATGACAGCACCACTAGACGGTATGCTAGTTCTCGACCTCACGCGCAATCTCGCGGGACCGTTCTGCACCATGATCCTGGGGGATCTGGGTGCGCGGGTCATCAAGGTCGAGCGACCGGGCGTGGGCGACGACACCCGGGAATGGCGACCGCCGAATTGGGCGGGGCGCAGCTCTCTGTTTCTCGCCACCAATCGCAACAAGGAAAGTATCGCGATCGATATCGACGCGCCTGAGGGCGCCGAAGCGATCCGCCGACTCGCGGCCAAGGCCGATATTGTGGTCGAATCATTTCGCGGGGGCAGTCTGGCGAAGAAGGGGTTCGGCTTCGAGGATATGAAGCTGCTTAATCCGCGGCTGGTCTATTGCTCGTTGAGCGCATTCGGCGCGCGCGGCCCGCAAAGCGATCGTCCGGGTTACGACGCCCTGATCCAGGCCTATTCAGGCATCATGAGCGTTACCGGCGAGCCGGGCCGGTCGGCGGTTCGAGTCGGCCCGTCGATCATCGACATGGGATCGGCGCATTGGGCGGTGATCGGGATTTTGGCGGCTCTGCGGATTCGCGACTTGACCGGCGAAGCGCAGCATGTCGAGACGAGCCTGCTCGAAACCGGGGTGGCGTGGATGTCTTATTTTGCTGCCGGTTATTTCGCCGATGGATCGATCGCGGGGCCCAGCGGCACGCGGCACGCCGTGATGGCGCCGTATGAAGATTTCGCCGCCCGCGACGGGCTGATCTACGTTGCTGCGCCGAATCAAAGCTTGTTCGTTACCCTGTGCAAGGTGATCGACCTGCCCGGACTGCCCGATGACCCGCGCTTTTGCACAAATTCGGAGCGGCTCGCCAATCGTGACGCGCTGCACAACCTGATCGAAGGCCAGCTCAAGCAGAAGGACGGCGCGACCTGGGAAGAGTTGCTGCTCAAGCACGGCGTGCCGTGTTCACGGCTCCAAACGATTGACGAAGTGGTCAAGGATCCGCAGGTCGCGGCACTCGATCTGATCCGCAATTTCAACCATCCCGAGATCCCCGACTACCGGCTGGTCGATCATCCCATCTCCTATAATGGCGCGCGCGCCTTTCGCCACGACCCGGCGCCCGATCTTGGTCAGCATACCGAATCGGTCCTACGTTCGCTCGGCTTCGACGATGATGCCATCGCCGCAGCACGAGGCTGCGTTCCGGTCGCCAAGACCGCAGCGGACTGAGAGGAACAAGGGTGTACCAAGGGCCGATCATTGACACATTTCTGCACGGTCCCTGGATCGGCAAGCCATCCAGTGTGGCCGCCCGCGCCGACCGGGTGGAATGGGTTGGCGATCGCCGCTTGCGCCGGGTCATGAAGACCTTTCGCCACGACGGACGCGACGGCGACGGGATTGAATATCTCGCCATCCCTGACCTGCTCCAGGCGATGGACGCGGCGGGCGTGGCTCGCGGCATTCTCGCGACCAAAGTCTATTATCCGGCCCCGGCCGATGCGGTCATTGCGCTCAACACCGATTTCGCCGCCATGAGCGCGGCAAGCGGTGGGCGGCTGAAATGGATCGCCTCGGCGATCCCGCCCGAACTGGGCGGATCGAGCTATTGGGACGTCATGCAGAACACGCGCCTGGTCGACGCGATCAGGGACGATCCGGGGCTGTGCGGTATTCACCTTACACCGTCGCCCTGGGGCATTTTGCCGAGCGACCGGTGGTTCTATCCGCTCTATGCCAGATGCGTGGAATATGGCCTGCCGGTGTTCACCTATGTCGGCGCGCCGGGGCCGCTCTGGCCGATGGACCTGAACAATCCGGCGCATCTCGACGAGGTCGCTTTGGCCTTCCCCGATCTCAC
>JANONQ010000323.1:0-3658 GCA_031420935.1 Novosphingobium sp.
CACGCAGGCGAACCAGGCGCTGCGATCAGTGTCCGGGCCAAGCGCGCAGAGCATGCCTTCGACCTTGCCCATCGCCATGTACCAGTCGCGGCCTTGCCAAGTTTGATTGGCCGATCCCTCGAACCATTGCCGCTCGGCCCAGTCGGCGGTGTAGACCCCGGGTCGCCCATCCAGCGCGGCCACGCACAACCCGCTGTCATCGGCCAGTGCGGGGATTTGCGACGCCTGCGCGGCGGCGCGGGCCTTGATCAGCGCGTTCTCGACAAAGTTCTCTCCCGTCTCCGCCGGCTCCGGGAGTCCGAGCGCACCGGCTGACAGGCAGTCCACCCCGAGCGGCGCGAGCAGTGCGGAAATCTCCCGCAGCTTGCCAGCGTTATGGGTGGCGATGACCAGCTTGCCGGACAGCCGCCGCATCAGCGCGCGACTGCCTTCGCCTGCGCCGCAAAGATCCGGTCGCAACCGATGCGGGAGAGCCGCAGCAGGCGCAGCAGCCCCTCCTCGTCATAGGTCGCGCCTTCGGCGGTGGCCTGGACTTCGGCGATGTGACCGCCTTCGATGAGGACAAAATTGGCGTCGGCGTCGGCGTTGCTGTCTTCGTCATAGTCGAGATCGAGCACCGGCGTGCCCTGATAGATGCCGCAGCTTACTGCCGCGACCTTGCGGGTGAGCGGATCCTCGGCGATCGCACCGGAGGCAAGCAAGCCATTGGTGGCCAGTTTCAGCGCCACCCAGGCGCCTGAAATCGCCGCTGTGCGCGTGCCGCCATCGGCCTGGATAACATCGCAATCGAGCACGATCTGCCGCTCGCCAAGCTTCTTCATATCGGTGACAGAGCGCAAGCTACGCCCGATAAGGCGCTGGATTTCCTGTGTCCGGCCCGACTGCTTGCCCTTCGCCGCCTCACGGCTGCCGCGCGTGTGGGTGGCGCGGGGGAGCATTGAATACTCCGCCGTCACCCAGCCTTCGCCCTTGCCGCGCAGGAACGGCGGGATCTTCTCCTCGACGCTGGCGGTGACCAGCACCCGGGTGTTGCCGAACGACACCAGCACCGAACCTTCGGCGTGAATGGTGTACTTGGTGAGGAATTCGAGTGTGCGCATCTCGTCGGGTGCACGGCCGGAAGGTCGCATGGGGTTTCCTTAGCTGACCCCCGGAAGCGATTGCTCCGGGCTGGTCGATGGGCCGTCCTTACTGGTTGGGGCGCAGAAGAAAAGTGCGGCCCTGCGACAAGCTCGGGATAGGCGGGTTTTATCAGTTCCAGTTTCAACCTACATAACGCCCGATGCCCCCGCCCCCGATCACCGAACTGACCACCCGCGCCCGCGACATTTTTCGCCTCGTCGTCGAGGGCTACCTTAGCTCGGGCCACCCGATCGGCTCCAAGACGCTGGCGGGGGGAGGGGCGCTGAACCTGTCGTCCGCCTCGATCCGCTCTGTGCTGCACGAGCTGGAAATGTTCGGCCTGCTCGCCGCGCCGCACACCAGCGCCGGGCGGATACCGACGGAGTCGGGCCTTCGACTGTTTGTCGATGGCATGATGCAGGTCTCCGAGCCGACCCCCGACGAACGTGCGGCGATCGAACGGCGGTTGTCCGAATCGGGGCCGGTCGAGGCGGCGCTGGCGGCGACCAGCAGCCTGCTGTCCGATCTCTCCGCCGGGGCCGGCGTGGTCATGGTGCCTCGCCGCGAACCGCGCCTCGCCCAGCTCAGCCTGGTGCCGCTGTCGCCCGGACGCGCGCTCGCGGTGCTGGTGGGCGAAGACGGCGGGGTCGAAAACCGCATCGTCGAACTGCCGATCGCGCTGCCGCCCGGCGCGCTGGAGGGAGCCTCGAACTATATCACCGCGCGCCTAGCGGGCAGGACACTTGCCGATGCGGCCCGGCTGATGCGGGCCGAACTCGCCGCCGGTCAGTCGGCGCTCGATGCCGCGAGCCGCGATCTGGTCGAGCGCGGGCTGGCGGTATGGAGCGAGGATGGATTTTCGGAGGCTGGGCGGCGCCCGGTGCTGATCGTGCGCGGCCAGGCGAATCTGCTCGACGCGGAGGCGCTGACCGATCTCGACCGGGTGCGGATGCTGCTGGATGATCTGGAAAACAAGCAGTCGGTCGTCGAACTGCTCGATCTTGCCCGCGAATCGGAAGCGACGCGAATTTTCATCGGCTCGGAAAACCGGTTATTCGCGCTGTCCGGCTCATCGGTGATCGCCTCGCCCTACCGCGACCGCGAGGGCCGGGTGGTCGGCGTGATCGGGGTTATCGGGCCGACGCGGTTGAATTATGCGCGAGTCGTGCCCATGGTGGATTTCACCGCCCAGAGCCTGGGCAAGCTCATCGGATAGCTGGAACATTTGACATTATGACTGACGATACCACTCCGCAGGACGATCCGGCGGTTGCCGAAGAATTGATGGGCGTTCCCGAGGAAATGCTCGATGAGGGGCCGCACGCTGGCGAAGACCACTTTGCCCGGCTGATGGCCGATATCGAAGCGGCGAAGCAGGACGTGCTCTACGCCAAGGCGGAGACGCAGAACGTGCGCCGCCGCATGGAAAAGGACATCGCCGACGCCCGCGCCTATGCCGCGACCGGCTTTGCCCGCGACATCCTCTCGGTCGCCGACAACCTCTCCCGCGCGCTCGACGTCGTGCCTGCGGAATTACGCGACGACGAGATGCTCAAGGGCCTGGTCGCCGGCATCGAGGCCACCGCGCGCGAGATCGACAAGGTGTTCGCCGCGCACGGCATCACCCGGATTGCCGCCAAGGGTCTGCCGCTCGATCCCAACCAGCATCAGGCGATGCTGGAGATTCCCTCGGCCGAGGTGGAGCCAGGGACGGTGGTGCAGGAATTGCAGGCGGGCTATATGCTGAAGGACCGACTGCTGCGGCCGGCGATGGTGGCGGTGGCGAAGAAGCCGGAGTAGGAGCCTTGGTCAGGTCTCTTGCCAGCCGGGCGGTCTCATGACGCAAACGACTCATGGCGGATAGTCCGATCATCCGAACGCGAGGCGCCAGTTCCCCCGCGTCGCGCGTATTGACGAAGATTGCGCTGTATTGACCCGCAATTTCTGCGATTTGGAGTTTGCCATGGACAATGTCGTTGCGGATTTCGAGCATCTGTTCAAGCTTGTCTAGCAGCGGCCCGACGTTGGCCCGCTGCGTTTTGGAGTATTGCGGAGAAGGCTTCGCCGCCCGCAGTAGTTCGATCTTTTGACCCAGCATTTCTCCGTTTGGCTTAGCCCCGCTCCGCTTCAGAAGCGCGATGATTGCGGCTTCGGCCTCGGCAAAGGCATCGAGCAAGTTGCTTCGCGCATTGTGCCATTCGCGGGGGTCATGATTGGTCGGCATTTCAGCTGGCATTTCGCCAGTTTAGCCTGCGGATTCCTGCCATAAGGTAAATTGAGGCAGTGGCCAAGCATCAGGAGCAGTCAGGCGAAGGGATTGCGGATGGTCAGCTGGTCTTCGAGGACCAGACCGGCGTGCATGTCTTCGCTGTAGAAGGTGTCGCACTCGGCGAGCAGCGCCGAGGCGATGAGAACGCTGTCGTAAAACCCTAGCTTGTGGCGGAAAACGATTTCGCGAGCGAGGTCGTGCGTTGGCTCGTCGATCATCGCGATTGCTTTCACCTGCGTACGGATCTCCACGATTTTCTCGTCGAGA
>JANONQ010000324.1:0-1807 GCA_031420935.1 Novosphingobium sp.
GTGCTGTTCCTCGCCCGCGAATAGCCGCGCGATGCTGCAAACCTTTCTGGCGTCGATTGCCGTCGTCGCGCTCGCCGAGATCGGCGACAAGACGATGCTGCTCGCCATCGTGCTCGCTGCACGGCTGCGCGCGCCGTGGCAGATTCTCGCCGGGATTTTCGCCGCGACCATTGCCAACCACAGCCTCGCCGCATTGGTCGGGCGCGAAGTGGCGGGGCTGGTCGATGCCCCCTGGTTTCGCATCGCGGTGGCGCTCGGCTTTATCGCCATGGCCGCCTGGACGCTGATTCCCGACAAGCTGGGCGAAGGCGAGGAAAGCTTTAAACCGCGCGGCGGCGCCTTTCTTACCACGCTGGTGGCGTTCTTTTGGGTGGAGATGGGCGACAAGACGCAGGTGGCGACAGTCGCGCTCGCCGCGCAATACCAGAGCGTGCTGGCGGTCGCCGCCGGAACCACGCTGGGCATGATGCTGGCCAACGGCCCGGCGGTGTTTCTTGGCGAAGAGCTGGTCAAGCGGGTGTCGCTCAAGGCCACCCGCATTGCCGCCGCGCTGTTGTTCCTCGGGCTGGGCCTTTGGCAGCTGGCGGTTACTGCTGGATATTTTCCCTATTGATCGCAGGACATAGTTGAATAGATTGCGGCCCATGTGGTTACTCGACAAGCTTCTGCGCCAGGTGTTCCGCAAGGGCACGCTGCTCCTCACCGACTACGACGGCAAGTGCTACCGTTACGGCGACGGCAGCGGCGAGCCCATTGCCATCCGCTTCACCGACAAGCGCGCCGCCGGGCACATCGCCCGCGACCCGCGCGTCGGCGCTGGCGAGGCTTATATGGACGGATGGCTGGTGGTCGAGCCGCCGCACGACATCCGCGACTTCGTACTGTTCTTCACCGCCCGCGCCCGCGCCGAGGGCACGCCGATCACCGCGCCGGGCAGCCTCCGCCGCTCGCTCGACTGGGTCCTCGCCAAGGCCGACCAGATCAATTGGCGGGCCAGGGCGAGCAAGAATATCGTTCACCATTATGATCTTACCCGCCAATTCTACGAGCTGTTCCTCGATGAGGACCGGCAATATTCGATGGCTTATTACCGCGATCCGGCGGGCAGTCTGGAACGTGCGCAGCTCGACAAGAAAGCGCTGATCGCCGCCAAGCTCTGCCTGACGCCGGGCCAGGGGGCAGGCATGCGCGTGCTCGACATCGGCGGCGGCTGGGGCGGCCTCGCGCTCTATCTCAACCGCCATTTCGGCTGCGAGGTGCTGGGCGTCTCCCTCGCCCCCGATCAGGTCCGCTTCGCCAACGAACGCGCCGCAGCGGCTGGCGTGGCAGACAAGGTCCGCTTCCAGCTGATCGACTACCGCGACGTCACCGGCCCGTTCGACCGCATCACCAGCGTCGGCATGATCGAACATGTCGGCGCGCCGCATTTCGGCGAATATTTCGCCAAGACCCGCGATCTGCTCGCCGACGACGGCGTCATGCTGACCCACACCATCGGCCGCACCACCCCGCCCGGCACCACCGACAAATGGACCCGCAAATACATCTTCCCCGGCAGCTACATCCCGGCGTTGAGCGAACTGATCGCCGCTATGGAGCGCGCCCGCTGGGAAGTGGCGGACGTCGAAGTGCTGCGCTACCACTATGCCCACACCCTGGAGGAATGGTACCGCCGCGCCAGCCTGCACGAGGCGGAAATCACCGCGCTCTACGACGCGCGGCTGTTCCGCATGTGGCAATTCTACCTCGCCGGCGCCGAGCAAAGCTTCCGCCACGGCAGCATGGTCAACTTCCACATCCAGTCGGT
>JANONQ010000325.1:0-3250 GCA_031420935.1 Novosphingobium sp.
ATTTCGAGAATCAGCGGCACGCCTTTTTTGACCCAGCCCCAGCGCTTGCCCGTCGCTTTGCCGGGGCGCTAGTCGAGCAGCACGCGCAGCGGTTCGCCAAGCGCCGTCTGCCTCGCCAAAGCCGCGCGCAATTCCTCGCAATAGGCCAGGATCGCACCGTCGCCCTCATCCTCCCGCAGCATCGGCAGGATGACGATCTGCTGCGGGGCGATGGCAGGCGGTACGCGCAGACCGTCGTCGTCGCCGTGAACCATGATGACCCCGCCGATCAGCCGGGTCGAGACCCCCCAGCTGGTTGTGTGGCAGAGCTGCTGGCTGCCCTCGCGGTCCTGGTAGCGGATACCGGCGGCCTCGGCAAAACCGGTGCCGAGGTAGTGCGAGGTGCCCGCCTGCAGCGCCTTGCCGTCCTGCATCATCGCTTCGATGCTGTAGGTGGCGACGGCGCCGGGAAAACGTTCATTCTCCGGCTTTTCGCCGGCGATCACCGGCATCGCCAGCGCCTCCTCGGCGAAGCTGCGGTACATCTCCAGCGCGCGCAGCGTTTCGGCCATGGCGTCCGCCTCGTCGGCGTGGGCGGTGTGGCCCTCCTGCCAGAGGAATTCGCTGGTGCGCAGGAACATGCGGGTGCGCATTTCCCAGCGCACGACATTGGCCCATTGGTTGGTCAGCAGCGGCAGATCGCGCCAGGACTGGATCCAGCGCGCCATCGCCGCGCCGATCACGGTTTCGGAAGTCGGGCGAACGATCAGCGGCTCTTCGAGCTTGGCCTCGGGATCGGGCACCAACCCGCCCTTGCCGTCAGCAATTAGCCGGTGATGGGTGACGACCGCCATTTCCTTGGCAAAGCCTTCGACATGCGCGGCCTCCTTGGCGAAAAAAGACAGCGGGATGAATAGCGGAAAATAGCAGTTCTGCACGCCGGCCGCCTTGATCCGCGCATCCATCAGCGACTGAATGCGCTCCCAGATGCCGTAGCCCCAGGGGCGGATCACCATACAGCCGCGCACGCCGGATTCCTCGGCCATCTCGGCTTCGGAGATCACCTCCTGGTACCACCCCGCAAAATCGGCATCGCGGGTGACGGAAAGGGCGTGGCGGATGGCGGGCACAGGTATGGGCTTTCGCGTTAAGGATTCAGGCAGAAACGTTTGGCGCTGGGAGCTTATTTACCGATGGCGTCAAGCCTGCGCTGCATCTCGGCCATTTGTTCGCGCAGTGCGGCGAGTTCGGCGCGTGCGTCGCCCGCGGGCGCCCCCTTCTCGCCGCCCGGCATGAATGCGGACGCTGCGGCGCGGAACATCGCCATGTTCTGCTGCGCCAGCTTGGCCAGCGGGTTGTTGCCGATGCTGTCCTCGAAGGCTTTGGCCAACTTGTTCTGATTGGCGCGGAAGTTGTCCATCGAGGCTTCGAGGTAATGCGGGATCAGCCCTTGCATCGAATTGCCGTACATGCAGATCAGCTGGCGCAGGAAGTTGACCGGCAGCATTTTTTCACCGCTCGATTCCTCGTCCATAATGATCTGGGTGAGGATCTGGTGGGTAATATCGGAGCCGGACTTGGCGTCGATTACCTTGAAGTCCACCTCCTCGCGGGTCATCTTCGCCAGATGATCCAGCGTGATGTAGCTCGACGAGCGGGTGTTGTAGAGCCGCCGGTTGGCGTATTTCTTGATGATGACGGTGTCGCCGCCCTTGCCGGTATGTTCAGCCATTGCCCGTCCATTTTCCTCTGCCCTCGCGTGGTTAGCACTTGCAGCAACCGCAGTGCAACAAATGCCTGCTGCGCAGCAATGCAAGCAGACATTCAACGCGCGAAGCGCTGGCCCAGCAGTGTAAGCAATTCATATTGTGACAGCCCGCTCAACGCTGCGGCTTCAGGAAGCGAATATTCGGCCTCGACCCAGTCGCCTTCCCGCAGCTCGGGGGCCGCAGCAAGATCGATCACAGTCATGTCCATCGATACCCGTCCGACCACCGGCAAGCGGCGCCCCTGCGAGAGCATTGCCCCTTTGCCGGACCAGCAGCGCAAGTAGCCGTCGGCATAGCCCAGCGCGATTACCCCCACCCGCATCGGGCCAGGCGCGACAAAGGTGGAACCATAACCGACACCGTCTCCGGCCGAAAGCTCGCGCAGCTGCATGATGACCGCCATCGGCCTTGCCACCTGACGAATGCTGCCGGCCAGCTCGGCCCGTGCGATGCCGCCATAGAGCGACAGGCCCGGCCGGGTGAGATCGCCGTGATAGGCCTCGCCCAGCATGATCCCGGCGCTGTTCGCCAGGCTGGCACGGCGGTGAGGCATCGCGCGCCTGGCTTCTTCCCAGCGGGCGAGCTGCACGGCGTTTAGCGCAACATCCGCATCCGACGAGGCGAGGTGCGACATCAGCACATCGACATCGAGCTTGGCGATCAGCTCATCGCCAAGATCGGCCATCGGCAGACCAAGCCGGTTGATCCCGGTATCGACCATCAGGTCGCATAGCCCTCCGCCCACCGCCAGCCAGCGGCGGGCCTGCTCGAGCGAATTGATGACCGGGCGCACGCCGAGCTCGTGGGCCCAGACCGCGCGGGTGTCGTTGAGCAGGCCGTGTAGCAGCGCTATACTGCCTGGCGGGACCAGGTCGATGATATCGGCCGCCTCGCGTGCATAGGTGACGAAGAAGTCGCGGCAGCCTGCTGCCCACAGGGCCGGCACCACCACCCGAGCGCCCACCCCATAGGCGTCGGCCTTTACCGCTGCGCCCGCCCGCGCCGATCCCGACAGCCGGTCGAGCGCCCGCCAATTCGCCGCAAGTGCCTCACGGTCGATATCGAGCCTGAGCGCAGCGGGCGGAAGGCTGTTAGCCATCGGGGCAGTAGTCGCGCGGCGGTCCGCTGTTCAGCCCCCAGACTGCGACAACCAGCGCCACGGCGGTGACGATCCAGGTGTACCACAGCCCCGAAAAAGGATCGCCGGTGCGCGCGACTATGACGCCGGCAATGAACGGCAGAAAGCCGCCGAAATATCCTGTGCCGATGTGGTAAGGGATCGACATCGAGGAATAGCGGATGCGCGGCGGGAACATCTCGGTCAGCAGCGCCGCCACTGGGCCGTAGGTTGCACCCGACAGCGCCATGATCAGCAGCAGCCCGAGGAAGACGACCGCCGCCGAGGCGAAGGAAGGCTTGACCTTGGCAAGGTTATAGCCCGCCTCGCCAAGCCACGCCTGCAGCTGCTTGCCGCGCGCCGCCTTGTCGTCCCAGCTGTATTC
>JANONQ010000326.1:0-11084 GCA_031420935.1 Novosphingobium sp.
ATCAACGATGTGCTCGATACCCAGCTCGCGCATTGCCCGGCGGTGCGCAGCCAGGTTGGCGAAGGCTATTGGTGGTTCACGCGCCACGAGGATATCAAGCGTATCGGGCTCGACTGGCAGACCTTCTCCAGCGCCAAGGGCTATCAGCCCAACCGTATGGACGGGATGCCGTGGATCTATCCGGTCGAAATGGACCCGCCGCAGCAGACGGCGTGGCGCAAGGTGCTCAACCCGTTCCTGCTGCCGGCAGCGGTGAAGGCTTTCGAACCGGCAATCCGCGCCGACGTGGTCGCGCTGATCGACCGTTTCATCGAACGCGGCCATTGCGAGTTCATCGCCGAGTTTGGCGTGCTGCTGCCCGGCTGGGCTTTTTTCAAGAACTCGCTGGGGGTCCCGGTCGAGATGCTCGAAGAGCTCCTCCACACCATCGAACGGTCGCTGTTCGGCCCGCTCGACGAGCGCGTCGATCAACTCAAGCGATCCTTCGAGATGCTCGAGACGTATCTCCACCAGCGCAGCAAGGAGCCGGCGCGGGGCGACATGATCGACACCATCCTTGCCGGCGTGACCTATCCCGACGGCACCCCGGCGTCGTGGGAGCACAAGGTCGGCATCACCGCCGACATGGCGGTTGCCGGCATCGGGACGACGACCTTCGTGATGGGATCGGCGCTGCATCATCTGGCGACGCACGACGACGACCGCCAACTGCTCATCGACGACCCCAAGCTGATCGACAACGCGGTGGAAGAATTCGTGCGCTTTTTCCCGCCAGTGATCGGTCTGGGCCGCTACTGCACGCGCGATGTCGAGGTTGCGGGCGCAACCATGAAGCAGGGCGATTTCGCCCTGCTCGCCTACGCCGCCGCGTCGCGCGATCCGCGCGTGGTCAAAAACCCGCAGAGCATCGATCTCCGGCGGAAGCGCCTCGTCCATTCCTCGTTCGGGGTCGGCCCGCATTATTGCATCGGAGCCAACCTCGCGCGCGCCGAGCTGCGCCTGCTGATCGAGGAGTGGCTGCGACGCATTCCTGAGTTCAAGGTCACGCCAGGCACCGAGCCGGGCTTTGAGACCAGCCAGCTGCGGCAGATGACGAGCCTGCATCTGTCGTGGTAAGCGACGCGGCAGCGATTGCGCCAGAAGCGTTGCAGGCTTTCGTCGGTCGTGACAGCGGCCCGATCCGCAGTCGCGATGCGGTCAATGCTGCGATGATCCGCCATTGGTGCGTGGCGCTCGGTGACGTCAACCCGGTCTATGCCGACGCGGCGGTGGCGCGGCAGACCATCCACGGCGACGTGATCGCACCCCCGGCAATGCTGCAGGCATGGACGATGCCTGAGCCCTTCGCCGGGCCCGGTAGCGATGCCGTCGGCGAGCTGTACGCGCTGCTCGACAGCCAGGGCTTCGGCGGCATCGCCGCCACAGACAGCGAGCAGGATTACCATGCGCCGGTTCGGATCGGCGACGTGCTCACCGCGACTAAACGGATCACTGCGGTCTCGGGCGAAAAGCAGACGGCGCTGGGGCGGGGCTATTTCATCACGTCAACGGTCGAATGGGTGAACCAGGCGGGCGTCGTCGTCGGCACGCAGTTGCACCGCGTCCTGAAATATCAGGCGAAGCCGATCGCCGAACCGGCGGCGCTCCGCCCGCGCCCGAATGCGACACTCGATACCGCGTTCTTCTTTGAGGCCGCCAAGCGCCGCGAGTTGCTGATCCAGTGCTGCGACCGATGCGACCGGCTCCAGCATCCGCCGATGGCGGCGTGCCGAGCGTGCGGATCGCTGGCGCTCAGTCCCCGGCGCATGTCGGGTCGCGGCACGTTGTTCAGTTTCACAATCGTCCATGCGCCGGTGACGCCGCCGTTCGAGCCGCCGTATCCGGTGATCCTTGTTGAACTGGAGGAAGGGCCGCGCGTCGTCAGCGAACTCCACGGCGTGCCGCTCGGCGACATCAAGATCGGGATGCCGCTGCGTGTCGATTTCCTCGATTGCGACGCCGACCTCAGCCTGCCCATCTTCCGCGCGGTGGATGCGACCGATGTCTGACATGATCCTGAACAGTCCTGCCGCCCGCGCGCAGCCCGGCGATGTGCTGCCGCCGCTCGATATCGCGCTGACCACCGGGTTCATTGTTGCGACGGCGCTCGCCTCGCGCGATTTCCAGCCGGTCCACCACGATCCCGAAGTTGCGCGCGCGCGCGGCTCGCCCGACATCTTCATGAACATCCTGACGACGCAGGGGCTAGTGTGCCGCTTTGTCACCGACTGGGCGGGACCGACCGTGCAGGTGCGCCGCAACGCGATCCGGCTTGGCGCGCCCAATCATCCGGGGGACTCGATGGTGCTGACCGGATCGATCGCCGCGCGTCGGCCCGGCGACGGCGGCGACGAGCTGGACATCGCGGTCATCGGCCGCAACGGGCTGGGCGACCATGTCACGGGGCTGGTGACGCTGTTCGTGCCAGCCGGGGAGATTGTCCGATGAGCCGCAGCGCGCCCGACAATATTTCGCGCAAGGCGGCCATCGTCGGCATCGGCGCGACTGAATTCTCCAAGAATTCGGGGCGCAGCGAAATGCGCCTCGCGGTCGAGGCGGTGCAGCACGCGCTCGCCGACGCCGGGCTGACCGCCGCCGACGTCGACGGCCTCACCACTTACAGCATGGAAACAACGCCCGAGACGATGCTGGCCAATGCAATGGGCATGGGCGACCTGACTTTCTTCAGCCGCATCCACTACGGCGGCGGCGCGCCCGCCGGTGTTGTGCATCAGGCGGCGATGGCGGTGGTCAGCGGCGTCGCCGATGTCGTTGTCTGCTATCGCGCCTTCAACGAGCGCTCTGGCGTCCGCTTCGGAGATAGCACGCTCAGCAATCTCCGCGCCAGTACCGCCGAGGGTACGCGCTACAGTTGGGTCGCGCCCTATGGCCTGCGGACGCCCGCCAGCTGGATCGCGATGTTCGCGCAGCGTTACCTCCACACCTACGGCGCGACCACCGAGGCGTTCGGCCATGTCGCGGTCGCCTGCCGCAAACACGCCGCGACCAACCCGGCGGCGCATTTCTACGGCCGCCCGATCACGCTTGCCGATCACCAGGCGGCACGCTGGATATCGGAACCGCTTCGGCTCCTCGACTGCTGCCAGGAAACCGATGGCGGCCAGGCATTGGTCATCACCACACTCGATCGTGCCCGCGATCTGAAGCAGCGGCCTGCCGTCCTCGCGGCGGTCGCGCAGGGCGCGGGGGCCAGGCAGGAGATGATGACGAGCTACTATCGCGACGACCTTACTCGCCTGCCCGAGTCGAAGGTCATCGGCGATCAGCTATGGCGCAATTCGGGGCTCGGGCCGGCAGACGTCGATGTCGCGATCCTTTACGATCACTTCTCGCCGTTCGTGCTGTACCAGCTTGAGGAGCTCGGCTTCTGCGGCCGCGGCGAGGCCAAGGATTTCGTCAAGGACGGCGCGCTGGAAATCGGCGGGCGCCTGCCAACCAACACCCATGGCGGCCAGCTCGGCGAGGCGTATCTGCATGGCATGAACGGCATCGCTGAAGCTGTTCGCCAGATACGCGGCACGGCCGTCAACCAGGTCGCTGGAGCCAACGTCGCACTGGTCACTGGCGGCACCGGCATCCCGACGAGCGGGTTGATTGTTGAACGCGCGCCGTGACGTACGGCTTACCGGAGACGTGAAATGGTGACTATGGGAAGTGGCATCGTTCAGATTTGCCATATCGTCGAAGATATTGACCGGGCAGTCGATCATTGGGTCGAAACCTTCGGTGCCGGGCCGTTCTTCGCCCAGCGCAATCTCGACATTCCGGTTGTGTATCGCGGCACGCCTTCGTTTCTCGACATGCACTGCGCGCTTGGCCAGTGCGGGGCGGTGCAAATGGAGCTAGTGCAGATCGCCGGCAACGAGCCGAGCGTCTACCGCGACATGTATCCCAACGGTGGCAGCGGCTTCCATCATGTCGCGATGTTCGTCGACGACTTGCAGAAGGAGATCGATGCCTATGCCGTCGCCGGTTGCGGGCTCGCTGCGCGCGGCGACCTCAACGGCTGCGGCTTCGCTTACATCGATACGCGACCAAGCGTCGGCTTTTTCACCGAGCTTTACGAGGAGTGCGCGTTTATGCGCGACTTCTACCGCAACATCGCGGACGCAGCCGCCGGATGGGACGGGGTCCGCCGAATACGTCCGTTCTCCGACGTTCTCTGACCGCAGACACGGCGGATTTGGGCTACTATCGTCTTGACACCTATGCTCGTAGATGTAAAATTTCTCTCGTCGGGCGCGGCTTCATAATCTGGAGACTATTCCGGGTGGGCCCCTGATCGGAGTGGTAAAATGGCAACAATAGTTCACAAGCAAAGCGACTCTGTCATCACGCGCGGAGATTTCGAGATTCCCGCCGATGACGAATCGCGGACCTTTCCCGACGGTGCTTCGCTCGTCCGCGCCGCGCACATTCCCTGGACGCCTTGGGCCTTCGAAGGGTCGGAATTCAAGCTGCTCAATATCAACCGGTCGGCGGGCACGTTCTTTACGCTGATCCGGTTCTCCACCGGTCCGCTCGATCTGCCACCGCATCACCACTTCGCCGACGTCCACGCCTATGTCCTCGAAGGCGATTTCTCGTACGAGTATGGCTCGATCAACGCGGGCGATTATCTGCTTGAGGCGGGCTGCGTGAATCATGCGCCAAAGATCGGCAAGAACGGGGCGCTGTTCCTCGTTCACTTCATGGGCCCGGTGACCGGAGTCTCTGTGGCCGGGATGCCCGAGGGCGAGGTCGTCGATTGCGAGTGGATGTACCGCGCAGCCGCTGCCAACGGTGCTGCCGGTCACCTGCCGCCGCCGTCGCACTGATCTGCCTGCCAATAAAGCTACAGCGCCCCACGCTGGTCGGATCGCATTGATCCGACCAGCGTTGGCGCGCTGCGCCTCTTTGGTCGTATGGCTGCGGGCACAGAGTGGGGAACGAGGGCTACGGCGCGCGGGTTCGGCCCCGCCGGGCGCGAGTCAGCGCACGACCCTGGGCATGCCGAGGCTGCGTTGAGCGACGATTTCGCGCATCATCTCGGCGCTGCCGCCGCCGAAGGTGGCATTCTGGCACCTGCGGTATTCCGCCTCGATGTCGCCGCCCAGCGCCGCCGCCGCGCTGCCGTGACGGATCAAACCGCCGCTGCCGACGATCTGTAGCATGTCGCGGCACACCTCGATCATGCTCTCCACGCCGTGCAGCTTCGCCGCTGATGCCAGCCCCGGGTCCGCAGCGCCGCTCGATAACTTCCACGCCATGCGGAAGTTGAGCAGCCATAGCAGCTCGAGCCGCGCATAGGTCTTGGCGAGCAGGTGGCGGACCACTGGTTTGTCGGCGACCGGGGTACCGCCACGTATCGTCTCGCGCGCCCAGGCAAACACCCTGCGGTACAGCTCCTCGCCGTAGATCGAACGCGCCGCGATGCCGACGCGTTCGAAATTGAGCTGCGAGGTGATCAGCCGCCAGCCCTCGTTCTCGCCGCCGACGAGCATGTCCGCCGGCACCCGCACGTCGCTGTAGTAGGTCGAATTGGTGTGCATCCCGGCTACCGTATCGATCGGTGTGAAAGAGAAGCCGGGGGTGGCGACATCGACGATGAGCAGCGAAATGCCCTCGTGCTTGCGCGCTGCGGGATCGGTGCGGACGGCGAGCCAGATATAATCGGCACCTTCGACGAGGCTGGTATAGATTTTGTTGCCGTTGACGACGAAGTCCTCGCCGTCGCGCACCGCACGCGTCTGCAGGCTGGCGAGATCGGTGCCCGACCCCGGCTCGGTATAGCCGACCGAGAACAGGCAGCGCCCCTCCGCGATGGCGGGCAGGAACTTCGCTTTCTGCGCCTCCGAGCCATAGCGCATCAAGGTCGGACCGACGGTGCTCAAGGTCAGGAAGGGCAGCGGCGCACCCGAACGCAGCGCCTCGCGGACGAAGATCAGCTGCTCGACCGGGCCGTAGCCGCGTCCGCCGTATTCGATTGGCCAGCTCAGCGCGAGCATGCCGTCGTTGCCCATTTGGCGCACGACTTCGCGGTAGAGCGGCGTCGCGACGTGCGGGCGAAGCGCCTCGCGCCGTTCGGGTGTGATGATCCGGGCGAAATAGGCGGCGATTTCGCCCTGCAGTGCGGCCTGTGCGGGGGTGAAGGCGACGTGCATGTTAGTCCTTACCGAGAATGAGGCCGCTCGTCGGGATGCCCGAGCCCGCCGACACCAGCATGTGCCTGACGCTGGCGATCTGGTTGACGGCAGTTCCGCGGATCTGGCGTACGGCCTCGGCGATGCCGTTCATGCCGTGGATATAGGCCTCGCCGAGCTGGCCACCATTGGGGTTGATCGGCAGCTGGCCGCCGCGCGCATGCGCTCCGGCGCGGACAAAGTCTTTCGCCTCGCCGCGCGCGCAAAACCCGAACGCTTCGAGCTGCGCGAGCACATAGGGCGTGAAATGATCGTAGAGGATGGCGCTTTCGAAATCGGCGGGGCCGAGGCCGCTCTGTGCATAGAGCTGCTGCGCGACCAGCGCCATTTCGGGGATCGCCGAGATGCTGTCGCGGTAGAAGCTCGTCATGCGGTGCTGACCATGCGCGCTGCCCTGCGCGGCGGCGACCACCGTCACCGGATCGCGGCGCAGCCGCCGCGCTCGCTCGGCGGAGGTGATGACCAGCGCGACCGCGCCGTCGCTCTCCTGGCAGCAGTCGAGCAGGTGGAGGGGCTCGGCGATAAAGCGGGACGCTTGATGATCGGCAAGCGTAATCGGCCGCTCGTAGAAGAACGCGTTGGGATTGGTCGCCGCGAAATCGCGTGCGGCGACCGTGACGCGGCCAAAATCCTCGCTCGTCGCGCCGAACTCATGCATGTAGCGGCGCGCGATCATGCCGACATGCGCGGCGTTGGTGTTTAGCCCTGCCGGCAGGTACCAGCCGTAATGCGTCGGCAGGAAGGTCGGAGATTTGGGCGGGTTGGCTGCCGCGCCGAAGCGGTACCACGACCGCTCGTTCATGCCGCGATAGCACACCACGACGTTCGCCGCGCCTGTGGCGATCGCCATCGCCGCCTGCATCACCGGCGCGCACGCTCCGCCGCCGCCATAATCGATGCGCGAGAAAAAAGTCAGATCGCGCCCGCCGATGAAGCGATGGACGTCGGCCTCGGGGTTGTTGTCCATCGTGAAGGTGCACATGCCATCGACTTCGGCGGGCTCGATGCCCGCGTCGGCCAGCGCGGCGAGGCAGGCTTCGACTGCCAGCCGCATTTCGGTGCGCCCCGAATCCTTGGAGAACTCGGTCGCGCCGATCCCGGCGATCGCGGTCTCGCGGCTTGGGAACCTGCCGGTCATGCTCATGCCAGCTGCACCACAACGTCGCCCTCGACATGGGTGCCGCGTGAATTCGTACCGGTGACCGCGATTTGAACCACTCCGGCCGTGTCGGGCGGCGCCACGACGGTGCCGCGCAGTACGAGCGTGTCGCCAACATAGCTCGGCACACCGAGGCGGAATTTGACACTTTTCAGGAAGGCCTCCGGCCCCGCCCATTGCATCACCAGCCGCTCCAGATAACCCGCCGTTGCGTGGGTGTTGAGGAGAATGCCGGCGTTGCCATGGCTCACAGCGCGCTCGGCATCATGGTGGACCGGCTGGAAATCGCGCGTTGCCAGCGCCGCCGCCACGATGCCGGTCGCGCTCAGCGCAATTTCGATCGCGGGAAGTTCGTCGCCCGCCCGGATGATTGCGCGCGCCGTCATCCTCCGACGCATTCTTCGAAGCCGACGCGTTCGGGGAGCATCCCGCCGAGGCTCTCCAACTGCGCCTGCGCGCCGCCATTCGCCAAGTCGAGTGCGGTCGCCCACAGGAAGAAGCGGTGGACCGGATAGGTGAGATCGGCACCCGTGCCGCCGTGATAATGCTGCGCGGTATGGCCGATGATGTGGCCGGCCTCGCTCGCCTGATAGCTCGCCACGCAAGCCGCCGCGCGCGCGGGCAGCCCGTGGTCGAGCCGCCAGCCCAGCTGCCACTGCGCGGTGCGCAGCAATTCGAGATGGATCGACGCATCGGCCATGCGCATCGCGACCGCCTGAAAGCTGCCGATCTGACGGCCGAACTGCTCGCGCTCGCCGACATAGGCCGCGGCGCGTGTTAGCGCCTGCGCGACAACACCGAGCTGCAGCGCCGAGATTGCCTGCGCGCTGCGCACTGCGAGCCAGCCGGCGGCATCGTTGACGTCGAGGCGCGCTTCGCCGCTCAACTCGAGGCCGTCGAACCTTATGTCCGCCGCTGTCTCATGGTTCGTCATCGTGCCCCAGGTCATGCCGAGCGCCGGATCGTCGCACGGCACCGCGAACAGCGCGCTGCCGCCATCTGGGACGGTGGCAAGGACCAGCAGCAGGCTGGTGCGGCGGTCGATTATCGCAGCCTCGGCGGTGCCGCTCAGCACCCAGCCGTTGCGTTGCGGGGTGGCGGTGACCGATGGTGTGGTACCCCCGCCGCTCCACAGCGACGCGATGCGGCTGCCGTCGATCAAGCCGGCAAGCTGCTGGCGCTTAAGCGCCTCCGTGCCGAAGCTGGCGATGGCGAGCGCGGCCAGCGAATGGCGCCACAACGGCACCGCGCCGAGCCGCGTGCCTTGTGCCTCAAGGATCAGCCCGAACTCGATCATGCCGAGGCCCGTACCGCCGTCGGCCTCGGGGACGATGGTGCCGAGCAGGCCGGTTTCGGCAAGGCTGCGCCACAGGTCGGCGTCGAAAACGTCGCCCGATTCATAAATGCGCCGGATGCGGTCGTCGTCGCCGTGGTCGCGGAAAATCCGCTCGGCGAGGTCGGCGACCGCCTGCTGCTGTTCGTTGAGTCCGAAATCCATCGCTCAGCCCTCCGCGACGCGGTGGAACACCGGCAGGCGGTCGGCCCCGTCGGGTTCGCACAGAATCGCCTGCATGCGGTCGCCGATCTTGAGCGCGTTGCGGTCCTCCCGAGCCAGCGGCGCGATCATGCGGACACCTTCGTCGAGCGCGACCAGGCCGACCGGGTGCGGATAGTCGAAGGCGGGATATTGCGGCGTATGGACCAGCACGAACGAATAAAGTTCGCCCGCGCCGCTCGCCGTCACCGTATCCCAATCGAGCGAATGACAGGCTTCGCACGCCGGACCGGGCGGGTGGCGCAGCAGTCCGCACTGTGTGCAGCGCTGGATCAGCAGCCGCTTTTCGCGCAGCCCTTCCCAGAAGAAGCTCGTGTCCTGACTCATCGACGGCTGCGGCGGCGCTGGCTGTGCCGCGACCGACTTGAAGCGCAGGATGCGCAGCTGCATGCTCCCGACCGGCTCACCGTCGGCGTCGTTAAATGTCTGCAGGAAGGTGACGAAATAGCCGGGGCCGAACTTGGTGGTCTTGCGGTCGCTGACCGTTGCCAACTCATAGGTCGAAGAGATGCGCTCGCCGATCTTCAACGGCCGCGCATACTCCTGTTCGCAGTTGGTGCCGAGGATGCCGTGGAAGCCTTCGCGTTCGAGTATTTTCATGATGGCGCGGTGATCGCGGTCATCGGAACCGGCGGGCACGCGACCGCCAATGCCCGGCATCAGCCAGACCGGCAGCATAGTCGCCGGCACCTGCGCGGCGTTCGGTGCAAAGCCCAGTGCTTCGCGCCACTGGCGCACCATCGGGTCGTTTACGGGATCCCACGCATAAATTGGGCCGAACTTCCGACCCACATGGATCCTCAGTTCTTCCAGCAGGGGATCGGCGGTCACAAAGGCCCCGCTTGGCCAGAATCGGTGAAAATGAAACTCTCCAGTCTATTTATTTGCCCTTTGGTATAACGGCGTTTGCGGCCATGCAAGCCCCCGAAACGTCGCCGATCGGCATATTCCGATTGCCGTTGTGCCCGGCGGGGTAATACGTTACCCAATCTGATAAGGCCTAGTTCGGGCGGAGCGGATAATGACAGGATAGTTGATTGGCCGGCCCGCTTGAAGGTGTCAGAGTTATCGAGTTGGCGACCATGGTGCTCGGCCCGCTCGCTGCCCAGTATCTCGGCGATATGGGCGCCGAGGTCATCAAGATCGAGCCGCCCGAAGGCGACCTGACACGCCAGATCGGCCCGCGGCACTCCGAAGGCATGGGGTCTTTCTTCCTCGGCAGCAATCGCAACAAGCAGAGCATCGTCCTCGATCTCAAGACACCGCGCGGCCTCGACGCGCTCCACGCGCTGGTGCGGACCAGCGACGTGTTCCTGCATTCGGTGCGGACCCCTGCGGCGGGTCGGCTCGGCATTTCTTATGCAGCACTCGACGCGCTCAACCCGCGCCTCGTCTATTGCCACGTCAAGGGCTACTCGGACGACGGCATCCTCGCGGGGCGACCTGCTTACGACGATGTCGGGCAGGCTGAATCGGGCCTCGCCATGATGCTGTCCGCGGTCGCGGGGCAGCCGCGCTACGTCCCCTCGATCATGGCCGACAAGATCACCGCCGTCCACGCCGCCTTTGCGATCGCCGCCGCGCTGGTGCAGCGTGCCAGCACCGGCGCTGGCCAGGCGGTCCACGTGCCGATGTTCGAGACGATGACGGCGTTCAACGTGGTTGAGCATCTGTGGGGCGAAACCTTCATCCCGCCGCTCGCCCCGGCGGGCTATGTGCCGATCAGCACCGGCGCGCGGCGCCCGTTCCTGACGCGCGACGGCAGATATCTTTGCGTGCTCCCCTACAACGAAGGCCATTGGCGGCGCTTCTGCGCGGCAGTCGGCGATCCCGAGTTGACCAGCGACCCGCGCTATTCGACCTTCGCGGCGCGCCAGTCCGATCAGTCCGGCTTCTGGGCCGAGGTCGGGCGCCGGATCCTCGCGCGCGACCACGACGACTGGGTCGCGCTGCTCGGCGATGACGACGTCCCGTTCGCGACCGTCAACTCGATCACCGATCTGCTCGACAACGCGCATCTGGGCAGCATCGATTTCTGGCAAACCGTCGAGCATCCAACCGAAGGCACGCTGCGGATGCCGGGCAACCCGATCACGATGAGCGGCGCGATGCCGGTGTCACCGGTGGC
>JANONQ010000327.1:0-3583 GCA_031420935.1 Novosphingobium sp.
ACGAAGATGCGCGGGATCACCGGTTCGTGATCGGCGACCAGCAGGTCGGCCGGCGCGAAATGGCTGTCGAGCACCGCGCGCAGCACTGCCGCATCGCCTTCGGGCAACGCGAATTGCAGCACGGTTTCGCCGGCGGTCAGCATTGCCGCCGAGGCGACTTTCAGCCCCCGCGCTTCGAGCGCGGCAATCGCCCGGTCACAATTGTCGGAGAGTGTGGCCGGTTCTGCTATCAGCCGGGCAATGAGCAACGGGGATTCTCCTGCGAACGGTGCGCGGCTTGGGCCGCTGGCGCTCATCGCAGGGCCGACCGCGAGCGGCAAGAGCGATCTCGCGGTGCGGCTGGCGCTGGCATTAGAGGCGCAGGGCCCTTCGGCAGGCTCAGGACGAGCGGTCATCATCAATGCCGACAGCGCGCAGGTTTACCGCGACCTTGCAGTGCTCAGCGCACGGCCGACAGCGGCTGAGATGCAGGGCATCGACCACCGCCTGTTCGGCGCCTGGGACGGGGCGCAGGCCTGCTCGGCGGCGGACTGGGCGGCGGCGGCGCGGGCGGAGATCGCGGATGTGCACGCATCGGGCGGCGTGCCGATCCTCGCGGGCGGCACCGGGCTTTATATCCGCACCCTGCTGGACGGGATCGCGCCGGTGCCGCCGATCGATCCGGCGGTGCGCGAAGCAGCCCGGGCGCTGCCAGTGCCGGAAGCCTATGCCGCACTTCAGCAAGAAGACCCCGCGCGCGCCGCCGTGCTTGCCCCCGCAGACGCTGCCCGCATCGCCCGTGCACTGGAGGTCGTCCGCTCGACCGGCCGCACGCTGGCTGAATGGCAGGCGAGCAAAACCGGCGGCATCGGCGGTGCGGTTACGCTTCATCCGGCGATCCTGCTGCCTGAGCGCGACGAGCTCTACGCCCGCTGCGATTTGCGCTTTGCCCGCATGCTCGGAGCGGGTGCTATCGGAGAGGTCGAGGCTTTGCTCGCCCGCCAGCTCGACCCCGCCCTGCCCGTCATGCGCGCAATCGGCGTGCCGGAGATCGCAGCCTATCTGCGCAGCGAATGCACGCTGGACCAGGCGCGGGAGCGCGGCGCTCAGGCCACCCGCAATTACGCCAAACGGCAATACACCTGGTTCCGCCGCCAGCCCCCAGCTGACTGGCCGCGATTGACGTCATTTGATATCGATATGACTTGCTATTTTGTTTGTTTATTTCACTAATGGCGATTGACATGGAATTTTATGTCATTTAGGGCCGCGCGATTGCCGTTCAGGCATTAATTGCGCTAACGAACCGCGAAACCCGGCATGGCCCACGCCCTGCCGGGTTGGCTTTTTGGTAGTTCTATTCACTTCCCCCTTGATGGGTGAAGGATACGAAGCCTTACCCGCGCAAGCGGGTTAGGCGCAGTTGGATGGGGGTGAGTGCGCCGCAGGAGTTGCATCCTGCGGCAGAGCGCACCCCTTCCCAACTTCGGCTAGGCAGCAAGCGGAAGGATTGCAATCGTGAGCGAAGAGCGCAGCGGCGCGAATATCCTGGTCGAAAGCCTGGTTCGCCAGGGCGTCGAATTTGTCTTTGGCTATCCCGGCGGCGCGGTGCTGCCGATCTATGACGCGCTGTTCGGCGATAAGCGCATCCGCCACATCCTGGTGCGGCACGAGGCCGGCGCGGCGCATGCGGCGGAGGGCTATGCCCGCTCCACCGGCAAACCCGGCGTGGTGCTGGTCACCTCCGGCCCCGGCGCGACCAATGCCATCACCGGCATCGCCGACGCTTTCATGGATTCGATCCCGCTGGTCATCATAACCGGCCAGGTGCCGACCGCGCTGATCGGCTCGGATGCGTTCCAGGAAGCCGACACCATCGGCATCTCGCGCCACTGCACCAAGCACAATTATCTGGTGAAAGACCCGGCTGAACTCGCCGCCACAATCGACGAGGCGTTTCAGATCGCGACGCAAGGCCGCCCCGGTCCGGTGCTGATCGACATTCCCAAGGACGTGCAGATTGCCTCGGCCCCATGGCACGACGGCCCGGTGCAGCGGCGCGACCGCTATACGCCGCGGCTCGAAGGCAGCGCCGACGAAATCGCCCGCGCGGTCGATCTGATCGCCAAGGCCAAGGCGCCAGTGTTCTATACCGGCGGCGGGGTGATCAATTCCGGCCCCCGCGCAAGCGCTCTGCTGCGCGAGCTGCAGCAGCTCACCGGCGCGCCGGTCACCTCCACTCTCATGGGCCTCGGCGCCTTCCCGGCCGATCATTCCGGTTGGCTCGGCATGCTCGGCATGCACGGCACTTATGAGGCTAACATGGCGATGAACCGGGCGGACTTGCTGATCTGCGTCGGCGCCCGGTTCGACGACCGGGTGACCGGCAGGCTCGATGCCTTTTCGCCCAATTCAACCAAGATCCACATCGATATCGACCGCGCCTCGATCAACAAGACAGTGCATGTCGATCTGCCGATCGTCGGCGATTGCGCCCGCGTGCTCGATCAACTGATTGCCGAGTGGGGCAGCCGCAAGCCGGCCGACCTCACCGAATGGCATGCGCGGATCGACGGCTGGCGCGCACGTGACAGTCTCGCCTTCCCGCTCTCCAAGACCGAGATCATGCCGCAGTTGGCGGTTCAGCGGCTTTATGCGCTGACCAGGCACCTTGATCCAATCATCACCACCGAGGTCGGCCAGCACCAGATGTGGGCGGCGCAGCACTATCATTTCTTCCAGCCTAACCGCTGGCTGACCTCGGGCGGGCTCGGCACCATGGGCTACGGGTTGCCGGCGGCGATCGGCGCGCAGCTCGGCAATCCGGGCAAGCTGGTGATCGACATCGCCGGCGAGGCCTCGATCCAGATGAACATCCAGGAACTGGGCACCGCGACCCAGTTCCGCCTGCCAGTCAAGATATTCATCCTCAACAACGAGTATATGGGCATGGTCCGCCAATGGCAGGAGCTGACCTATGAGAGCCGCTACTCAAGCAGCTATTCCGACAGCCTGCCCGATTTCGTAAAGCTGGGCGAGGCATACGGTTGGAAGGGTATCCGCATCGACGCCGAGGCCGATCTCGACTCCGGTATCCAGGCGATGATCGACCATGACGGCCCGGTGATCGTCGATTGCCGCGTGACCAAACAGGCCAACTGCTTTCCGATGATCCCGTCCGGCGCTGCGCATACCGAGATGATCCTGCACGGGGATACGGTTGCCGGCACGATGGACGATGAAGCGAAGGCACTGGTGTGATGGAGGACAATCGCAAAATCCTCCCCGGTACGGGGAGGTGGCAGTCCGCAGGACTGACGGAGGGGCCCCACCTCGCCTATGGCATTGTGTTGCAGGAGAGGTGGGCCCCCGCCACCATGCTGCGCCTGGTCCCCCTCCCCGTGCCGGGGAGGATTTAGAAAATGAAAATCAAGCACGAAGCCGCCGAACGCCACGTCCTCACGATCATCGTCGATAACGAGGCCGGCATCCTCGCCAAGATCGCCGGGCTGTTCACCGCGCGCGGCTATAATATCGACAGCCTGACGGTCGCCGACATCACCGACAACCATGCGGTCAGCCGGATCACCATCGTCACGCATGG
>JANONQ010000328.1:0-2327 GCA_031420935.1 Novosphingobium sp.
CCATTTGCCGCAAAATCGCCACCGGCACTTCATCGAGGCTTTTGGGCGGACGGCGCGCGGTCTTGAAATCGACCAGCCGGATGATCTCGGCGCCCACCACCAGCCGGTCAATCGTGCCGGCCACCACTTGCCCGCCGACCGTGGCGGCAATCGGCACTTCGGCCAGCGCGCCGGGTCCGAACAAGTCGCCCCAGTCCTTGTGATCGAGCACCTTGACCGCGGCATCAACCAGTTCGGCCCGCGCCGGAGCGGCGAGATCGGCGGCAGACCGCGCCAGCCAGGCCTGCGCCGCTGCCTTGCGCGCCGCCGGTTCGACATCGGGCAACCGTTCGAGCAGCCGGTGCAGCAACACCCCGCGCCGCGCCGCCGCACCGCCGGTGCCCGGCGGATAAGGCGGATCGGCGGCGCGATCCTCGCCCAAGGAACTTGGCGCCAGCGGGCGCGGCGGGCGCGGCTCGGCGGCGAGCGGGCGTTCGAGCCACGGCGGCAGCAGCGCCAGCTCGCCCCCTTTGGCCGCGGGCGGCGGCACCGACAACTGCGGGCCTTCGCCGTGTTCCAGCCGCTTGCCCCAGACCGGGTCGCCTTCGATCCATTCCTCATCGAGGAACAGCGCCTGCAGCCGCGCGTACCAGCTGTCATCGGCCGGCGCCTGCTCCTTGGGGCCAAGCGATCCGGTGACGTAAAGCGCTTCTTCGGCGCGGGTCATCGCCACATAGAGCAGCCGCCAGTGTTCCTGCCGCTCCTCAATCTTCACCCGGTCGCGCGCGATGGCAATCGGGCCGAGCTGTTCCTCCTTGCGCAGCGCGGGGACCGGGATGGTGCGCGCGGGATCGGCCGGATCGGCAAGGTCGAACCCGCTGGGGCGCGACCGCTCGGGATTGTCGGCGGCATCGGCCAGGATCACGATCGGGGACTGCAGGCCCTTTGCGCCATGCACGGTCATCACCCGCACCTGATCGCCGGCCTTGCCCGCCTCGCGCTTCAGTTCGCCTTCGCCGGCATCGAACCAGCGGATGAAAGTGTGCAGGCTCGCCACTTCGTTCGCGGCGAACTGGCTGGCGGCGTTGAGCAATTCGTCGATCGGGTCGTTCGCCTCGCTGCCCAGCCGCGAGACCAGCCGCTGGCGGCCAGCCCAAGGCCCGGTCAGCAGCCAGTGCAGCAGCGCCTGCGGCATTTCGAAATCAGCACGGCGCAGCAGATCGAGCAATTGCACCATTGCGCTTTCCACCGCACCGCCGCGCTGGCGGCGCAAATGCTCCCATAACCGCACCTTGTCGGGTCGATAGCCGAATTCCAGAAGTTGCTCCTGGCTCCACCCGATCAAGGGCGAGGTCAGCAGGCAGGCAAGGTTGAGATCGTCGAACGGCTGCGCGGCAAAGCGCAGCGCCGCCATCAGATCGCGCACGGCGAGCGGCGCGGCCAGCCGCAGCCGGTCTACCCCCGCCACTGCAACCCCGGCTGCGTGGAGCCGCGCGACGATCAGCCCGGCCAGTTCCTTGCGCTTGCGCACCAGCACCATCACATCGCCGGGACCGGCGCGGCGGGCCGTCCCCTCGGTCTCGCCTTTCACCAGCGGGAAGCCGCCGTGCATCCACTGCCGGATTTGCCGCGCGATCCGGTCAGCCAGCTGGCGGTCGGCGCGGTCAAGCCAGCTTTCGGCGCCGTCATCGTCGGCTTCGGCCACCTCATCGGCTTCGTCCGCTCGGGTCCTGACCAGATCCCACAGCACCACCTGGCCGGGGCGTTGTTCGCCTTGGTGCGGATCGGGAACTTTGGACAACCCGAAGCTTTCATGGCCGATCGCAGCGATCGCCTTGTCGACGAATTCCATCACCGGCCAGGCGGTGCGAAAGCTGGTGCCCAGCCCCAGTTCCTGCAAGCTGCGGTCGGCCAGGTTGGAGCGCAGCGCGGCGACATTGGCCGAATAGCGATCCAGCTCGCCCTTCACCCGCAGCCGCGCAGCCTCGAAGTTTTCGGGGCTGGTACCCTGGAAGCGGAAGATCGCCTGCTTGTAGTCGCCGACCACGAACAGCGTGCGCAGAGCCGGGCCGTTCTGGGCCTCGCCGCGCTGGCCGTCGCCCGCAAAGAAATCGCCGATCAGCGCGTCGATGATCTGCCACTGCGCCTGGTTGGTGTCCTGCGCCTCGTCGACCAGGATATGGTCGAACTGGCGGTCGAGCTTGAAGCGCACCCATTCGGCCATGTCCGAGCGCGCGAGCAGCGCGGCGGCGTGGCGGATCTGGTCGTCGAAATCGATGAACCCCTCGCGCTGCTTGGCCTCCTCCCACGCCAGCGCAAACGTGCGGCCGAGGAGCAGCGCGGGCTCC
>JANONQ010000329.1:0-11893 GCA_031420935.1 Novosphingobium sp.
CTGCGCGCAATCGCGCCGGGGTTGAAACGCCCGCCGATCCCGGGCAGCAGCCGGAAGTGCGGGCGCAGCACGGTGACTCCGCCGCGAAGCTCAGAGGCCGGTAGGCTGGTCAGCGCGCGATAGTGCGGATGTTGCGAGAGCGGCCAGGGCGGAATGCCGAGCGGATTGACCACCACCAGTTCGGCATCGCCGCGCTGCGCCACCGCCTGCATCTGGCGTTCGACAAAAATGCCGAAATTGGGCGCGCTGCCGTGGGGATACAGGGTGCTGATCGAGAGGACGCGAACCATTGGCGTCAGAGCTTGCGAACCAGCATTTCCGCAGCCGCTAGCCACGCCGGGTTCTCGACGATGATCTGCTTGGTGCCGGGGCCGGGCGGCAGCAGGGCAACGCGGCCTTGGTCGCGGTCGATCATCCGGCCGAAGGCGAACCGGCCGCCGGGGCGGGGGGCGAGGACATCGCGGTTGAGCAGACGGGCAAAGCCGTCTGGCGCCGTCTGGCGCAGCCAGATCTGATCGCCGGCGCGGTATTCGCCGGCGCTTGCTTCAACCGCCAGGGCGACGACCGGTCCTTCGCCGCCGAGCGCGGTCGGTAGAATCGCATCGCGCGGTGCGTTTAGCGCCTCGGCCCCGCTCTCGGTGATCCGCGCGACCAGCCGGGGCTGGGCGGCGTCTTCACCGCGCAAGAGTAATTCTGGCTCGACCCCGAGCGCGGCGGCGATCTTGTTCATCCAGCCGAGCGAGAGATTGCGCATGCCGGTTTCAAGCCTGCCGATGGTCTGCGCGGTCGTCGGCGGCGAGCAGCGTTCAGCGACATCGGCGAGTGTCATGCGCTTTTGGCGGCGGATGTCGCGGATGCGGTTAATCATTCTCAGCCTCGTATAACCAAATCGGTTTTTAACTTTCCTACAGCCGCATCGTTTTGGCAAGCAGTGATTTACCGATTTGTGGGGGATTACGATGCAACGCCAGCTTGCCGAACGCGAACTCACCAGCGAGGGGCCGGCGAACCGCCCGGCCCGGCGGGGCGGGCGCAGCGTCACCGTCAATCTCGCCGAATCGCCGCTCGGCTGGCTCTATTCGCGCGGTCATCTCAGCGAGCGTCAGTTTGACGCGGGCGAGCGGCTGCGGGCCGACTGGGAACGCGCCCAACTCGCGCCCTCCGTCACCATGCGCTGGGACGCGGTGCGGGTGAAATCGACCGGCGATGGCGGGCTCAACGGCGCTGAGCGCCAGATGGCGGCGAAGGCGCGATTCGACGGCGCCATTACGGCGGCGGGGCCAGGGCTGGCGGATGTCCTGTGGCGGGTGGTGTGTGCCGGGGAAGGTTTGCCGGACGCCGAAAAGGCGCTGGCCTGGCCGGTGCGCAGCGGCAAGCTGGTGCTGAGCCTGGCGCTGGACAGGGTGGCGAGATTTTACCGGCTGGGGTGATCTTTCGACATGCTCGGGATGAGTTCCCGACTCACCGCTCAACCAGTTCCGCAAGCTCCAGCCAGCGCTCCTCTGCCGCGTGCTTGTCCGCACGTGCCTGCTCGAGCGCTGTATTCACGGCGGCGAACTGGGCGGGGTCGCGGGTGTATAGCGCGGGATCGTGCAGAGTGTCCTCATCCCGCGCAATCGCCGCTTCGAGTTCTTCGATCCGCACGGGCAGCAGCTCATAATCGCGCTGGTCCTTGTAGGTGAGCTTGACTTTCCCCTCCCGCGTTCGGGAGGGGTCAGGGGAGGGCCTGTTGTCCAGCGGTTCTGAAACAGGCCGTCCCCCAGCCCCTCCCGCAGGCGGGAGGGGGGCTTTTTGAGCCTTTGGCGCGTTTCTTTTCCGCTGCTTCTCCCAATCCGCATACCCCCCCGCGACGATATCCACCCGTCCCGAACCATCGAGCCCCAGCGTCACCGTCACCGTCCGGTCGAGAAAATCGCGGTCGTGGCTGACAATGAGCACCGTTCCGTCATAATCGGCGATCACTTCCTGCAGCAGGTCGAGGGTTTCCAGATCGAGGTCGTTGGTCGGCTCGTCGAGCACCAGCAGGTTGGATTTGCGGGCAAACTCCCGCGCCAGCAGCAGCCGCGAACGCTCGCCGCCGGACAGTGTGCCGACTTTGGCGTCGACCAGGCCGGGGTCAAACAGAAAGTCCTTGAGATAGCCCTGGATGTGCTTGCGCACCCCGCGCACATCGATCCAGTCGCCGCCCTCAGCCAGCACATCGCGCACGCGCTTGTCGGGGGTAAGCAGGCTGCGCTGCTGGTCGATCATTACACCGTGGAGGGTCTTGGCGAGCGTTACCGTGCCCTCGTCGGGCACCAGATCGCCGGTGAGCAATTTCAGCAGCGTCGTCTTGCCGGACCCATTGGCGCCGACCACGCCGATGCGGTCGCCGCGCTGGATGCGCAGGGTGAAGTCGCGGACTATGGTGCGATCCTGACCCGCGAAGGCGAAACGCTTGGCAACCTTGTCGGCAACAATCACCGCCTTGGTCTTCACATCGTCGCTGGCGAGCTTGAGCTTGGCGGTGCCGGCGGGATTGAGCATCGCCGCGCGCTGGGCGCGCATTTCATACAGCTTTGCAAGCCGGCCCTGGTTGCGCTTGCGCCGCGCGGTGACGCCGCGTTCCAGCCAATGCGCCTCAAGCTTGAGCCTGGCGTCCAGCTTTTCCGCCGAGCGCGCTTCCTCGGCATAGACCTGGTCTTCCCACACCTCATAGCCGCCAAAGCCGACTTCCTTGCGCCGCAGCGAGCCGCGATCCAGCCACAGCGTCGCCCGGGTCAGCCGGGTGAGGAAGGTGCGGTCGTGGCTGATCGCGATGAAGGCGCCTTTGTAGCGCGAGAGCCAGTCTTCCAGCCAGTCGATGGCGGCGAGGTCAAGGTGATTGGTCGGCTCGTCGAGCAGCAGCAAGTCGGGCTGGGAGGCGAGCGCGCGGGCCAGTGCCGCGCGTCGGCGTTCCCCGCCCGAGGCGCTGATCGCATCGCGCGAGAGGTCGATGCCAAGCTGGTCGGCAATCGCCTCCACTTCGTGCCGGGGCGGGGCGTCGGCGCCGTGCAGGGCGAAGTCCAGCAACGTGGCATAGCCGGTGAAGAACGGATCCTGCTCGAGAATGACGATCTTCGCGCCCGGCTGGACCGAACGTTTCCCCCGGTCGGCTTCGATCTCGCCGGCAATCAGGCGCAGCAGCGTTGTCTTGCCCGCGCCGTTGCGGCCGATCAGCGCCAGCCGGTCGCGGGGGCCGATGTTGAGAGCAAGGTCCTGGAACAGCCAGCCCGATCCCTGGATCAGGCCGAGGCCCTCCCAGCCGAGTATCGGTGCTGCCGCCATGGCCCGCGCCCTAGCGGCCCGCAAGGCTCGTTGACAAGCGCGGATCGCCGGGGGAGGGAGTTCCATGCGAACCATCTGGCTCAACGGCGATTTTCTTCCCGAAAGCGAAGCGAGCATCTCGATTTTCGACCGCGGGTTGCTGTTTGGTCAAAGCGTCTATGAGGTGGTGCCAGTGATCGGCGGGCGGATCGCCAACTGGCCGCAGCATGCCGCCCGGCTGGCCAATTCGCAGCGCACCGCGCTGATCGCCGACGATACTGATTGGCCCGCCGTTCTCGCCGAACTCATAAGCCGCAACCGGATGGAAGAGGGCCGGGTCTACCTCCAGATCACCGCCGGCAGCACCGGCGACCGCGATTTCGCGATGCCGAGCCCGCCAAGCCAGCCCAACCGCATCGCTTACACTCAGCCCGCCGCACTGTTGGCCGATCCCCGGGCGGAGCGGGGTCTGCGCATTGTCCTGCGGCCGGACCTGCGCTGGCAGTTGCGCGCCGCCAAGACCACCCAGCTGCTTTACGCGGTGCTGATGAAGGAAGAAGCGCGCGCGGTCGGCGTTGACGATGCCTGGCTGGTCGAAAACGGGATGATCACCGAGGCGACTAACCAGAACGCGCATATTATCGATTCGCGTGGGCATCTGGTCTCGCATCCGGTCGATTATGGTGTGCTGGCAGGGGTTACCCGGATCAGCACTATCGCGATTGCGCGCGAGCTGGGTCTGGAGGTCGAGGAGCGGCCGTTCACGCCGGAGGAACTGTTCGCCGCGCGCGAAGCGCTGGTCTCCGCAGCGGGCACGCTGGTGCTGCCCGTCGTTGAGGTCGATGGGCGGCGGATTGGGGATGGGCGTCCTGGCGCGATGACCCGCGCGATACGCGCCGCCTACATAGCCCGACTGCGCCAATGCTGATTGTTCAGCGCACCGACACCGTATCTGTTCGAAATTGTCTGCAACCAGGAGCCTTGCCAATGAACATGCCTCTTCTCATTGCTGCTACCGCTGCGCTGCTTGCTTGCACGGCCCAAGCCAATGCAGCCGAAATTCAGATCGCGGTCCAGGGGCCGGTCATCGAACTGACTGTCAGTGAGACCGTCAAGGCAAAACCGGACCTTGCTATCGTCAGCGCTGGCGTGCCCACGCGGGCGATGACGGCCGACGCTGCGGCGCGCGACAATGCCACACGGATGACGGCGATTGTTTCGCGGCTCCGCCAGCTTGGCATAGCGGCAAGCGATATCCAGACGTCCAATTTCAACCTTAGCCCGCAATTCAGCTATTCCAACGACGGCACGGCTCCGCGCTTCCTGGGCTATGACGTGACCAACCAGGTCAATGTCACCCTGCGCAAGATCGGGAATATCGGTCCGACGCTCGATGCTTTGATCGCAGTGGGAGCAAATAATTTCTCCGGGCCGAGTTTCCAGGTTGAAAATCCGGCATTGGCCCAGGCCGAAGCGCGCAAGTCAGCCTTTGCCAGTGCCCAGGTCCGCGCCAAAGAGCTGGCAGGGCTGGCCGGATATACCGGCCAGCGCCTCCTCGAGCTTTCCGAAACATATGCCGCATCGAGGATGATCGGGCAGGGCGATGGCGCCATCGTGGTAACGGCGGCGTCATCGGAGAAAGTGACGCCAATTGAGCCTGGTCAGGTGGGGATTTCTGCTACGCTTACCGTAAAATATGAGATGACTCGTTGAAACCGGCTCGCCCCAGCCATTCACCGGTTGTTCAAAGCCGCGCGCCTAGGCCAGTTCCCGCCATGAAACTGATTTCCGCCTTGACTGTGATTGCTGCCGGCTTGTCCCTCGGTGCGACGACACTTCCGGCCTTTGCCCAGCCTGCCGGTGAGCAGGGACAGGTGCGCAAGGATATGCGCGCCGGCAATGTCCGCAGTCTGCGGGAGATCGAGCGGCAGGTTCTGCCGGTGATGAAGGGCATGCAATATCTCGGCCCCGAATACGATCCCACCGCCATGGCCTACCGGCTCAAATTCATCCGCGATGGCCGCGTGGTGTTTGTCGATGTCGATGCGCGTTCCGGCGCGTTGATCGGTCAGAAGCGCTGACCAGATGCGCTGATTTGCCGGGCTTGCTTGACGCTGGTGGGCTTTCGCCCCATTTGAATCCGCACGGCAAAGGGAAAAACACGGCATGCGCATCCTGATCGTCGAGGATGAACCCACTCTCGGCAAGCAGCTCAAATCGACGCTCGAACAGAACGGCTATGCAGTCGACCTGTCAATCGACGGCGAAGACGGCCATTTCCTGGGTCAGACCGAGGATTATGACGCGGTGGTGCTCGATCTCGGCCTGCCGGAGATCGACGGGCTCACCGTGCTCGGCATGTGGCGCAAGGAAGGCCGCAAGTTTCCCGTGCTGGTGCTGACCGCGCGTGACAGCTGGTCCGACAAGGTGGCCGGGCTCGATGCCGGGGCCGACGATTACCTCGCCAAGCCGTTCCAGACCGAGGAGCTGATCGCCCGCCTGCGCGCGCTGATCCGCCGCGCCTCGGGCAATACCTCGTCCGAACTCATCGCCGGCGACGTCCGGCTGGATACCCGTTCGGGCCGGGTGACGCTCGATGGTGAGCCAGTCAAGCTGACGGCGCAGGAATATAAGCTGCTATCCTATCTGCTCCATCACAAGGGCAAGGTGGTCAGCCGTACTGAGCTGATCGAACATATTTATGATCAGGATTTCGACCGCGATTCCAATACGATCGAAGTCTTTGTGACCCGCATCAGGAAAAAGCTGGGTGCCGATGTCATCACCACCATCCGCGGCCTCGGTTACAGCCTCGACGACCCGGCCTCTGGCGGCCGCGGCTGATACCGGGGGAGTGTCCGACGCGCCGGTAGCGGCCGTTACGGACAGGCCGGCGCACACCGGCTCGCTTTCCACCCGGATCATGCTGATCGCGGCGGGGTGGATCACCATCCTGCTACTGGTCGGCGGCGTGACGCTCGACCGCACGCTGACCGCCCTGATTACCCGCAGTTTCGACGACCAGCTGGGCTATATTCTGACCGGCATGGTCGGTTCGGCGGAGATCGGACCGGACGGCGAGATCTTCCTCAACCGCCCCTTGGGCGACCAGCGGTTCCTTGAGCCCAACAGCGGCCTCTATTGGCAAATCCGCGCGCGCGGCCATGAGGATTTCGCCTCGCGCTCGCTGTGGGATCGCAGCCTGCGCGTGCGCAGCACCCGGTTCGACAGCGAACCGCGGGTCTATGACAGCGACCAGTTTCCCGGTGAGCCGCTGCGAGTAACCGAGCGATCGATCATCCTGCCGGGCAGCGAAACCCAGTGGCGGTTTACCGTGGGCATAAGCCGCGAGGAGCTTGATACCCAGATCCGGCAGACGCGCGCGATTTTGCTCTACAGTTTCCTGATCCTCGGCTTCGGCCTGCTGGTGATGGCCGGGCTGCAGACCTGGTACGGCCTGCATCCGCTGCGCCGCGTCCGCCGGGCGATCAAGCAGATGCGCACAACCGGCACCAATCGGGTGACCGAGCCGCTGCCGCTCGAAGTCCAGCCGATGGTCGAGGAACTCAACGCGCTGCTCGCCCATACCGAGCGCCAGGCCGAAGAGGCGCGCACCCATGCCGGCAATCTCGCCCATGCGCTCAAGACCCCGCTCACCGTGGTGATGAACGCCGCCACCGCCCGTGCGCCCGACCTGCCAGATACCGTGATCCGCGAGGCGGCGGTAATGCGCCGGCAGGTCGATCACCATCTCGCCCGGGCGCGGGCAGTGGGGCGGCGCGCGGCGGGGATGTCGCGGGCATCGGTGTGGGACAGCGTCGAGGCGGTGCTGCGCGCGGTGACGCGGCTTTACCCGGACACAAGGTTCGACCTCGACGGCAATCATGATGTCGAAGTTGCCATCGAGCGGCAGGATCTCGACGAAATCCTCGGCAATTTGATTGAGAACGCGGCGAAATACGGCGGCGGCAGCGTGTTCGTTACGGTTGATCCCGCGCCGGGTGAGCCCGGCTGGTGCGAGATCTGGGTGGAGGACGACGGCATCGGCATCCCCGAGGAAGAACGCCCCCGCATCTTCGACCGCGGCGCCCGGCTGGATACCGGCAAGCCCGGGACCGGTCTGGGCCTCGCCATTGTGCGCGACGTCGCCGAGATTTACGGCGGGACGGTGGAGTTGGACGAGAGCGAGGATATGGGCGGGCTGCTGGTGAAGCTCAGGTTGCCGCGGGTGGGGGCTTGATGGGCAATGACCGGTTTCGACCACATTGCCGACAGTACCGATGCGGTGGACAGCGAACCTCGCGCTAGACACCTCTCCCGGTCATGTTGGTTCCACCAATTGAGGTTCGCTGGGCGGGCTTGCTGCCGCTGTTTTTCGCCGTCTCGCTGAGATATTTAGTGCTTCCACACCGGCGGAGAAGGCCATGGCGGCATAGATATACCCCTTCGGTACATGAACGCCGAAGCCGTCGGCGATAAGCACCGCGCCGATCATCAGCAGGAAACCCAGCGCAAGCATCACGACGGTCGGGTTGCGGTTGATGAAGTTGGCGAGTGGGTCAGCCGCGAAGAGCATCACGAGTACCGCTGCGACCACGGCAACGACCATGATCGGCAGATGCTCGGTCATGCCGACTGCAGTCAGGATCGAGTCGATCGAGAAGACCATGTCCAGAATCAGGATCTGGGTGATTGCGGCGCCGAAACCAATCGTTGCTTTGGACGTGTCGAACACATCCTGGTTGGGGTTCGGATCGACATTGTGGTGGATCTCCTTGGTCGCCTTCCACACCAGGAATATTCCGCCGGCGATGAGGATCAGGTCTCGCCATGAGAACAGTGTCTCGAAACTGGGCTCGCCATTCGGGCCTTGAGAGCCGGTGAAGCCGAGGTCGAACACAGGTGCGGTGAGCCCCACGAGCCATGCGATGGTGGACAACAGTGCCAGCCGCATGCCGAGCGCGAGCCCAATTCCGATGCGGCGAGCTTTCTGACGCTGCGCTTCGGGCAGTTTATTCGACAGGATGGAGATGAAGATGAGGTTGTCGATGCCTAGCACCACTTCCATCACCAGCAGAGTCGCCAACGCCGCCCAAGCCGCAGGCTCGTTCATCAAAGCGAGTATTCCGTCCATCAGAGCACCTTTCCAGTCCCTCGGCGGGAGGCCACCGCAAACGCAACGACGCGCTGAAACGGGTATTCGAAAAATCACGCCAAAAGATTCCGCCGCCGCATATCAACACGGCGGCGGCATCTTCTCAGTCCAAAATCTCTGACAGAAAGGACTTTTTCCTGCCCTTGCGAAATCCGCCGTGGCGATAGCCATCGTCGCCGCCATTTTTGCGCGGGGATGAAAACGCTTCCCGCGTATCATACGCCGGTCGGGATGGCTGGGAGACCAGTTCACTCTCCGCGCCGCTCGGCTCGATGATCTTGTCGGGTCCGCCCCGGTCGAGCCAGACGCCCCGGCAGGTCGGGCAATAATCAATCTCTATTCCCTGACGCTCGGACATCATTAGCGCGGTCATGTCGAGGGGGCACAGCATCCCCGCTGCGGGTCCGCTATTTGGCATGATTTTGGTCTCCTGAATGACTTGCTAGCTCATGTGCCGACCCTGCTTGCGCTGACACAGCGGTACAGGCGGTCTTTGACCGCAAGGCGCAACTTCTTGAGCCGAAGGAGCTTGATGCTGTCGGGAAACCTCAGCGCGAGTTCACGCCGGATATTGTCGTCGACCTTCCGGTGAATCATGGTAAGTCTGTAGATCAAGTTTTTCATAGCCGCTCTCCTATCGATGAGGATCAATCGGGGCGCACTAAGATGCAGGAGGGCAAAGGCATCAGAACCTGCATCGAGAGCTATCCCGATGCGGTCCGACATCGCAGTCGTCAAAGAAACGACAGCCAGAGGGGCCCGGTCCGCACCGTCGTGTTTACGGCTTACGCGAAACAAGTCAAGGGAGGCGCGAACACGGATGCAAAGATAAACTGCCGAATAGTTCGGCCAGGAGGGCCGAGAGGAGGGGTCGAGATGCTGCGGGGACGAGCAAGACAATGACGTGATAGCCCGGCCAACTATCCTCGATGAATGGCCGCTTTCCACCCATAATCAGCCGGTTGCTATTTGCTCCCCACCCTGCGCCTGCTCGTGGTGTCTAATCACCTCATCAATAATGAACCGCAGGAACTTTTCGCCGAAGTCCGGGTCGAGCTCGGCGTCTGCCGCCAGCGCGCGCAGGCGGGCAATCTGGCGCTCCACGCGCGCGAGGTCGGACGGCGGCAGGTTGCGCGCCGCCTTATACGTGCCCACCGCCTTGGTGATGCGGAACCGTTCGGCCAGCATGTGGATCAGCGCGGCGTCGATGTTGTCGATGCTGGCGCGGTAGCCAGCGAGTATGGGATCGGTTGCAGGCAGGGTGTCGCTCATCGGCCACCCGCTAGCATGACAAATTGCGTAAGGCCATTGCCCGCTTTGCACTTGCCTTCCGCGCCTAGCCGGGCAAAGCGGCGCGGCTATGAGCGCCGACATCCTCCCCCTGCGCGGCCGCGCATCCGAACCCTCGCTGGCGCCGATGATGGCGCTGACCGCGTCCGGCATGAACAGCGTCAACGCCGTCATCCTTGCGCGGATGCAGAGCGAGATCCCGCTGATCCCGGCGCTGGCCGGCCATCTCATCTCCGGCGGCGGCAAGCGCATGCGGCCGATGCTGACCATCGCCAGCGCAGGCCTGTGCGATTATCAGGGCGGGCGGCATCACAAGCTGGCGGCTGCGGTGGAATTCATCCACACCGCGACGCTTCTGCATGACGATGTCGTCGATGGCTCCGACCTGCGGCGCGGCAAGGAAACCGCCAACATTGTCTTCGGCAATCCGGCGACGGTGTTGGTCGGCGATTTCCTGTTCAGCCGGGCGTTCGAGCTGATGGTCGAGGATGGCAGCCTGAAAGTCCTGCGCATCCTCAGCCACGCCTCCGCCGTGATCGCCGAGGGCGAGGTCGACCAGCTCACCGCCCAGCGCCATATCGAGACCAGCGAGGAGCGCTACCTCTCGATCATCGGCGCCAAGACCGCCGCACTGTTCGCCGCCGCCTGCCGCATCGCCGCGGTCGTCGCCGAACGCAGCGAGGCGGAGGAACGTGCGCTTGATGAATATGGCCGCAACCTGGGCATTGCCTTCCAGCTGATCGACGATGCGATCGACTACGATTCGGAAAGCCTCGAGATGGGCAAGGGCAAGGGCGACGATTTCCGCGACGGCAAGATGACGCTGCCGGTGATCCTCGCCTATGCGCGCGGCACTGCCGAAGAGCGCCAGTTCTGGCAGGACGCCATCGCTGGCTTCTGCACCAGCGACGAGGACCTCGCCTATGCGGTCACCCTGATTGGCCGGCACGATACCGTCAGCGCCACGCGCGAGCGGGCGCGCCATTACGTCCGGCGCGCGATCGATGCGATCGCGGGCTTCCCGGCCGGCGAAGCGCGTTCGGCCATGGCGGAGGCGGCGGAGTTTGTCGCGGCGCGGCGGTATTAGGGCTTTGCGTACCGGATAGTTCCTCGTTCCCCTGGACGATGTGCGTCAGGTTTATCCCGCCAAACAAATTCGATTTCGAATGACGCTCCCAAGGCACGCGCGCAGCGACCGACAATCTTCACAGCGTCTTCAGCTGATACGCCCTGGAAAGAAAATCTGTGCTCGGGGACATACTTGTATCCGTGCTCTTCAAAGCGACCGTCGTGTACGTTAGCGCCAGAGAGGCGACGAAGTTCGTCGACTGAGCCTGATTTCTTTATAACTTCAATTAACGAGTGCCTGACGAAGCTATCCCAATTGGGCTTCAAGGGCCTTTCGCCGTCGAAGTGCCCGCCCATGACCTTTGCATGGGTTAAAGGTGGGAGTGCATCGATTGCATAGGTTCCATGCCTGTCAGATTGGTCGTCACTCCGCAATGTCGCAACTTGGGATGCGTAAGTGTCGAGGAGTTTCGTAATCACGGATGCAGGAGTATCGACGAATGGCTCTGCCAATGATTGAAGGCGAGGAAAATCCGAATCAAGAATTTCAATTTTCACATCAATCCTCCATATAACCATAATTTCATAAAACCATAATTCCATGCCGGGGTCAATATGCTTTCGCTTCCCATCGACGCCGTGTTGCCCGATCTGCTCGCGACCTTGCGCGCTCGGACAGCGGCAGTCCTCATCGCTCCGCCCGGCGCGGGCAAGACCACTGCGGTCGCCCCGGCGCTGCTCGACCAGCCGTGGTGCACCGGCACCGTCATCCTCCTCTCTCCCCGCCGTCTTGCCGCCCGCGCCGCTGCCGAACGCATGGCGGAACTGCTGGGCGAGCGGGCGGGCGAGACGATCGGCTATCTCACCCGGCTCGACAGCAAGCGCTCAGGCAAAACCCGCGTGCTGGTGATGACCGAGGCGATTTTTGTCTCGACCATCCTTTGCGATCCTGAACTTGCCGGCGTTTCCGCCGTGCTGTTCGACGAAGCGCATGAGCGGCACCTCGATAGCGACCTCGGCCTCGCTCTTGCTATCGAGAGCTCGGCGGTGCTGCGCGAGGATTTGCGGCTTTTGGTGATGTCGGCGACAATCGAC
>JANONQ010000330.1:0-3622 GCA_031420935.1 Novosphingobium sp.
GCCGAGGAGACCGCGCGTGAACACGGGCAGGTGGTCAATCGCAAGGGCTGGCGACTGGTCGGCCCGATGCACATCGCCGAAACGCGCGAACAGGCGCGCAAGGACGTCGAATGGGGCTTTCATCGCTGGGTCGACTACTACCGCCATGTCGCGACGCTGCCCCTTGCGCCCGACGGCGTGGACCCAATCCAGGCGATGATCGATTCGGGCTTTGCCGTGATTGGCACGCCCGACGATGCCGTTGAACAGATCGAGCGGCTGATCGAGCGGTCGGGAGGCTTCGGCGCGTTCCTGCACCTGTCGGGAAATTGGGCCGACACTGCGGCGACCAAGCGATCGTACGAATTGTTCGCGCGCTATGTCGCCCCCAAAATCAACCGGGTCAACGTCAACCGCGAACAATCGGAGGCGTTCCTGCGCTCCAATCACGAGCGTTTCGCGGCATCGATGAAGGCCGCCGTCGGCGCGAAGATTGACCAGTATATGGCCGAAAAGGGCGGCGAAAACGTTGCCCCCGTGTTCCAGGAGGTGTTCGCCAACCTGAAGCCCGAGGCGAGCTGATTTTATGACGACGGCGACCGCCCCTGACGACAGGAACACATACGACGCCATTATCGTGGGGGCGGGGTTCGCCGGCCTCTACATGCTGCACACGCTGCGCGCGCGCGGGATGCGGGTCCGGGTGATCGAAGCAGCGGCGGGGGTCGGCGGCACCTGGTATTGGAATCGCTACCCCGGCGCGCGCTGCGATGTAATCAGCATCGATTATTCCTATTCCTTCTCCGACGAAATCCAGCAGCAATGGACCTGGACCGAGAAGTACGCCTCCCAGTCCGAAATCCTGCGTTACATCGAATTCGTCGCCGACAAGCTCGACCTGCGGCGCGACATCCAGTTCGACACCCGCGTCGAGGCGATGATCTATGACGACGCCACCGGCCGCTGGTCAGTGACGACCAGCACGGGCGATAGTTTCACGACGCGCTTTTGCATCATGGCGACAGGGTGCCTGTCGATCCCCAAAGATCCGGACATTCCCGGACTCGCCAGTTTTGCCGGCCCGGTCTATTTCACCTCGCGCTGGCCGCACAAGGAAATCGATTTCGCGGGCCAGACCGTCGGGCTGATCGGCACCGGATCGTCGGGCATTCAGGTCACGCCAGAACTTGCCGAGCGCGCCGAACGTCTGCTGGTATTTCAGCGCACCCCCAGCTTCACCGTGCCCGCCTGCAACGCCGATTTTCCCGAGGGCTTTCTCGAAACGGTGAAAGCGACCTATTCTGATCGGCGCGCCCAGGCGCGGCGGCACCCGGCGGGACATTTGCGGCCGCTGACCAAGCGCACCACCTTCAGTTATGACGACGCTGAACGCATTGAAGCGTTCGAAGGGGCGTGGCAGCGCGGCGCGCTCGAAATCTTCGGCGTGTTCGGCGATCTGATCGTTGACGAAACTGCCAATACCGAAGTCGCACGGCTGATTCATCAGAAGATTGACGCCGCCGTCGCCGATCCCGTCACTGCCGCTGCGTTGAAGCCACAGAAGACACCGTTTGGCGGGCGGCGGATTTGCCTCGACACCGATTATTACGCGACGTTCAACCGCGACAATGTGACGCTCGTCGATGTGCTGTCGGATCCGATTGAGAGCGTCACCGCCGATGGCGTGAAGACACGGGATGGTCATTACCGGCTCGATGCGCTCGTACTCGCCACCGGTTTCGACGCAATGACCGGCGCGTTGCTCAAGATAGACATCCGCGGCCGGGAAGGCTGCCTGCTACGCGAGAAATGGAGCCACGGCCCGGTCTCCTATCTCGGCATCGCGGTCGAGGGCTTTCCCAATCTGTTCACGATTACGGGGCCGGGCAGCCCATCGGTGCTGACCAACGTGGTCTCCGCGATCGAGCAGCATGTGGAATGGCTCGCGGACCTGCTGGATCATATGGACCGGCAAGGTTTGCAAACCGTAGAGGCCGACGCCGACGCGGAGCAAGCCTGGGTTCGCCACGTCTATGACCTCGCCGCGCCGACGATGATGATGAAGGCCAACTCCTGGTTTCTGGGTGCCAACGTGCCGGGCAAGCCGCGGGTCTTCATGCCCTATGTCGGCGGGCTGGATGTCTATCGCGATGCCGCTGAATCAATCGCTCATGAAGGCTATCGGGGATTTCACTTTGAGCCCGCCCCGAAACCATTGGCAGCTTCCAGCGAAGCCGCAGCCGCCACGCGCTGATCAGGCCAGTTCTTTGCTCAGCGCATCGCGAAATCGATTTACGATAAGGCCGGTGAGTTCGAGCGCTGCCGGCGACAATGAATTGCCCTTCAGCGTGATCAGGCAAAGCTTGCGCTCCAGAACCGGATCGACGATCGGCAGCGCTTGAAGCGTTTTGTCCAGCGGCCTGGGAATTATGATCCGCGGCAGAATCGCAACCCCTAGACCGGCGTGAGCGAATGCCAGCATCGTCTGGACCTGGGCTACCTCGAATGAGTTCGTGATCTCCAGGCCGCGTGCCGCCAGTTCGCGGTTGATTGTATTGCGCAGGGCGGCGGACCCCGAGGCCAACACGACTGGCAGCGTCACCAGTTCCGCCAGAGTGATCGCCGTGTGATCGGGTCTCCAATAGGCCTGCGGAAGCAACGCGTAGATCGGCTCGCTGCATATCGGCGCGAAATCGAAATCGGCCGCGTGATCGACCTCGGGCCCGATGCCGAACGAAATCTCCTGACGCGCGACCGTTTCGAGCAACTGCTCCGAAGCAAGTTCACGCAGTTCAAGCCGGATACCGCTGCGCTTGCTCTGGAATTCGGCGAGTACGCCTGGAAGCACCGTTGCGGCGATGCTCGGCACACATCCCATTGCGATATGGCCGAATTGAATGTTTGCCGCCTCGCGAATCTGGCGCATGCCCTGGTCAAGCGAAGCGACCGCGCGCTGCGCATGGCCCAGCAATTGCTGCCCTTCTGTCGTCAACTGCACGCGCCGCGTGGTGCGATGGAACAGCGAGACGCCGATCTGCTCTTCCAGCAACTTGATATGCGTGCTGACCGCCGACTGCGAGCGATGCAGCACTTCGGCCGCCTTGCGAAAGCTGCACGTCTCGGCGACGACGACGAATATCTGTATGGCCTTGAGATTATACATCATTGGTTTTCGTCGCCCTGCGCTCCTATTCCCCCTGGCTGGTCCGTCAGCGCGATCCAGCCGATCATCGTTGTGTGGCGCAGCTGGGTCAACGCTCCGTTGGCTCTTACGAGAGCGCGCGGTCAATGGCTTCCAGCACTGCGCTCGCAATGCTGCGCCACGCCTCGGAGTTGGTCACTGTTTTGCCGGAAGCGCATATGCCACCACCGAGTCGCCGAGCGGCGAGCGTGACAGCGCATGTCCGCCGGCAGCGATCAGCACGAACTGCCGGCCGCTTTTGGGCGAAATATAGGTCATCGGATTTGCCTGACCGCCGGCCGGGAGCCGGGATTGCCACAAAAGTTTGCCAGTGTTCGTATCAAACGCGCGGAAGGTGGCATCTTGGGTCGCGCCGATGAAGGTCAGCCCGCTCGCGGTCGTCATTGATCCTCCGAAATTGGGCATTCCCATCGGAAGCGGCAATCCCGTTGGGATATTCCA
>JANONQ010000331.1:0-1914 GCA_031420935.1 Novosphingobium sp.
GTATCCAAACCGGCAGTTGAGGCCCAGCATGACCATCACCGCTGCGGACATTTTGAAACAGGTCTCCGAAGGTCGCCTCGACTGGGCCAAGGTCGGGGTCTTCGACGTGGATGGCATCTTCCGCGGCAAATATATGGGGGCCGAAAAGCTTGCTTCGGCGCTTGAGAAGGGCTTCGGGTTTTGCGATGTGGTCCTGGGCTGGGATTCCAGCGACCACCTCGTCGACAATCTGAGCTTTACCGGTTGGCATACGGCCTATCCCGACGCTGAAGTGAGATTGCTGCCGGAAACGCTGCGGATTCTTCCCTTTGAAAGCGGTACGCCGCTGATCCTGGGCGAGTTTGCCGGTAGGGCAGAAGCGATCTGTCCTCGGGGGATCTTGCGACGAATTCTGGCCCGCGCGGCGGCGATGGGCTTGAGAGTCCAGGCAGCCGCTGAATTCGAATTCTTCGTCTTCGCCGAGACGCCGCATTCGATCCGCGAAAAGAACTATCGAAACCTCAGGCCGATTACCCCGGGCAATTTTGGGTATTCGATGTTGCGTTCGGGCGTTCATGCCGATTTTTACGAGGAACTCTGGTCGACATGCCGCGAAATGCGGATGGATCTGGAAGCGCTCCACACCGAGACCGGCCCCGGCGTGATCGAAGCCGCCATTCGGGTGGACGACGCTCTCGAGGCTGCCGACAAGGCGGCATTGTTCAAGACCATCGCGAAGATCCTGTGCCAGCGGCGCGGGTGGATGGCGACGTTCATGGCCAAATGGTCCGGAGATTGGCCAGGCCAGTCCGGACATCTCCACATCTCCTTGCTCGACAAAAAGACGGGGCGGGCCATTTTTTACGAGGCGGGAAAGCCGCACACGATGTCCGATCGGATGCGATGGTTTGTCGGGGGACAGCAAGCGCTGATGCCAGAACTGCTGGCGATGATCGCACCGACGATCAATTCCTACACGCGGATAATTCCGGGCTTCTGGGCTCCAACCTCGGCGAGTTGGGGATACGAGAACCGCACTTGCGCGCTGCGCGTCATCGGCGGCTCGGAGAAGTCACAGCGCGTCGAGTACCGGATCGGCGCGGCGGACATCAATCCGTATATCGCCTTGGCGGCTGCGATCGGATCGGGATTGTGGGGAATCGAGCACCGCATCGAGCCCGATGCGCCTGTCGCCGGCAACGCCTACGCGCAACCGCCAGAGCCCACCCGGCTCCTGCCTTCGACCCTGTGGGATGCGGCCCAACGCCTGCGCAGCTCCCCCGCGGCGATCGAACTGTTTGGCGCAGAGTTCGTCGCACATTACGCCGCCACCCGGGAGTGGGAGGAACGCGAAGCGCGTAAGGCGATAACCGACTGGCAACTTGCGCGATATTTCGAGATTATCTGACAGGAGCGTTCGATGGCGTTGGCGCGGGCAAACTGGAATTATCCAACTGCGATCCGCTTCGGCGCCGGCCGGATCGCGGAGCTGCCGCAAGCCTGCGGGGATGCAGGCATTGGGCACCCGCTCCTGGTCACTGACCCGGGCCTGGTCGATACGATGATGGTACAGCAGGCCCTGGCCGCCAACGAAGATGCGGGCATTCCGACAGCGGTGTTCTCCAAAATTTCTCGCAATCCGGTGGGCTCGGACATTGAGCTTGGTCTGGCTGCTTATGCGGGCGGCGGCCATGACGGCGTCATCGCCTTTGGCGGCGGAAGTGCACTCGACGTTGGCAAGGTGATTGCATTCATGTCAGGCCAGACGCGGCCTTTGTGGGACTTCGAAGACAGGCAGGACTGGTTCTCGCGCGCTGATCCGGCTGGCATTGCGCCGATCGTCGCGGTGCCGACGACTGCGGGAACCGGCTCGGAAGTCGGCCGCGCGGGTGTGATCCTCGACCAGGCCGAGCGCGTAAAGAAGATCATTTTCCA
>JANONQ010000332.1:0-4452 GCA_031420935.1 Novosphingobium sp.
CCCAGCACCGTAAATCGCCCGCTGCCTTCCTCCAGCACCGCCTGGGAGGTTTGCGGCAATCGGTTCATCTGCTGGTCAGGTTCGGTGGCGCTGGCGCGGCGCTTCCCGCCGCCTCGAAACAGAGTCCTCGCCCGCATGTCCTTCTTTAACCGGTTTTCCTTCGCGTCGTCCGACCTGGCGATTGATCTCGGAACGGCCAATACTGTTGTCTATCTTAAGGGAACTGGCGTTGTGCTGGCGGAGCCTTCGGTCGTCGCCATCGAGACCATCAAGGGGGTCAAGCGCGTTCTGGCGGTGGGCAGCGATGCCAAGCTGATGCTCGGCAAGACGCCGGAAAACATCAAGGCTATCCGCCCGCTGCGCAACGGCGTGATTTCCGATCTTGAAGTCGCCGAGCAGATGATCAAGCATTTCATCCGCAAGGCGCAGGGCCAGCGGGGAATGCCCTGGTCCGGGCCGGAAATCGTCATCTGCGTGCCGTCCGGATCGACCCAGGTCGAACGCCGGGCGATCCGCGATGCCGCCTCCAATGCCGGTGCCCGCAAGGTTTGGCTGATCGACGAGCCAATGGCGGCGGCGATCGGGGCTGATTTGCCGGTAACTCATCCGATCGGTTCAATGGTCGTCGATATCGGCGGCGGCACCACCGAGGTTGGCGTGATATCGATCGGCGGGATGAATATGGCCATGTCCGCGCGGGTGGGCGGCGACAAGATGGATGAGGCGATTTCCTTCCATGTCCGCAGAACCCATAATCTGATGATCGGGGAGGCTACCGCCGAACGGGTGAAAAAGGAATTGGGCACCGCCCTGTACACGCCGAATGGCGCGCCACGGACCGCGCTGGTCAAAGGCCGCGATGTTGCCCGGGGGGTCCCCCGGGAGATCAGCATCACCCAGGCCGAAATTGCCGATGCTCTGGCGGAATGCGTTGGTCAGATCGTCCAGGTGGTGCGCAGCGCGCTGGAGAATGCCGCACCGGAAATTGCCGCCGATATCATCGAGGGCGGCATTATCATGACGGGCGGCGGCTCACTGCTCGCCGATATCGACCTGTGCCTTGCGCGCGAGACCGGGCTGCCGGTGAGGGTCGCGGAAAATCCACTCAACTGCGTCGCAATAGGCGCGGGACGGGCGCTTGAAGATCCGCTCTACCACGGTGTGCTGCACGCGGGCTGACCGGAACGCGAAGGCCGCGCGTTCAGGCCAGTGCCTGCGCAACAAGCGCCTTCAAGTCTGCCTCGGGCCGTGCGCCATAGTGCGAGATCACCTCCGCCGCGCAAATCGCGCCAAGCCGCAGGCATTCGCCCAAATCCCGGCCCCGCACATGGCCGAACAGGAAACCGGCGGCGAACAGGTCCCCCGCCCCGGTGGTGTCGACCACTTTCGCCACCGGGTGCGCAGGCACCGCGATCCGCTCGCCATGCGCCACCGCGACCGCCCCGTTGGCGCTGCGGGTGACGACCAGCACCGGCACCTTGTCGGCCAGCGCGGCGATGCCGTCGTCGAAATCCTCCAGCCCGGTCAGCGCCGCGAGCTCGTGCTCATTGGCGAACAGGATGTCGATATCGCCGGCACCGATCAGCGCGCGGAAATCATCGCCGTGGCGGGCGATGACGAAGCTGTCGGACAGGGTGAAGGCAATCTTTCGGCCTGCCCCCTTCGCTGCCGCGATCGCCTGGCGCATCGCTGCGCGCGGTTCCGCCGGATCCCAAAGATACCCTTCGAGGTACAGCACAGCCGCATCTGCAATCGCCGCCTGGTCCAGCGCGGCGGCAGGGAGGAACTGCGAGGCGCCAAGATAGGTGTTCATTGTTCGCTGGGCATCGGGGGTGACGAAGATCAGGCAGCGCGCAGTCGGCGGATCGCCGGCGCGCGGCGTTGTCGCAAAGGCGATGCCGGCGGCGCGGATGTCATGCGCGAAAACCTCGCCAAGTTGATCATCCGCCACCTGGCCGATGAACGCGCAACGCGCGCCCAGCGCTGCCAGCCCCGCCAGCGTGTTCGCCGCCGAACCGCCGGAAATCTCCCGCGCCGGACCCATCGCGGCATAGAGGTCGCGAGCCTGGTCGGCATCGATCAGCATCATCCCGCCGCGCGCCAGACCCAGCCGCTCGATCAGGGCATCCTCGCAAGGCGCCATGACATCGACGATGGCGTTGCCGATGGCGATGACGTCGAACTTTGGCTCTGGCATGGCAATCTTTCGGGCGCGAGGGGTGGAACAGTCGCGCGCCTAGGGGCGAGCTGCGGCCTGGGCAAGTGTGGCGGCGTTGACAGCTGCGGGCCAGCCACGGCAAACCACCGCTGGCACCAAAAGGAATCACTACCGCATGCGGCGTAATCGGCTCGCAATTTTTCTCATTCTGCCGCTGCTTGCCGCCTGCGGGGCATCGGGCGGCGGCAGTGCGGTGAAGGGTGCCAGCAAGGGCCCAGCAACGGGCACAGCGCGCCAGCCATCACGGCTGCCGCCAGTGCGGGCGGCAGTGCGCGCTATGCCGCCGGCGGCCCAGGCACTCGCCATGCCGGGTCTGGAAGGCGTGATTGCCGCCACATCGGCCGATCTCATCCGGCAGTTCGGACCCGCCCGGCTCGATGTCTGGGAGGGCGATGCCCGCAAGCTGCAATTCAGCGGCACGGCCTGCGTGCTTGACATCTACCTCTACCCGGCCGCCGCCGGTCGCGAACCGCAGGCGACCTATATCGATGCGCGGCGCGCCAGCGACGGCAAGGACGTCGACCGGGTGACCTGCATTGCCGCCCTCAGGCAACGCTGATTGTGATCAGACGGTAAAGCTTTCGCCGCAGCCGCAACTGCCCTTGGCGTTGGGGTTGGCGAACGTGAAGCCAGCGGTGAAATCGTCTTCTTCCCAGTCCATCGTCGAGCCGATCAGGTAGAGCACGCTTGCCCCGTCGATGAAGAAGAGACCGCCCGCCGTTTCGATGCGCTCGTCGAATTTGTCCGCCTCGGTGACGTAATCGACCGAATAGGCCAGGCCTGAGCAGCCCCGGCGCGGGGTGGACAATTTGACCCCGATCGCGCCGTCGGGCGCCTGCGCCATCAGCTTGGCCACCCGTGCCTCGGCGGCGGGCGTCAGGATGACGGCGGCGGGGCGGGTGCGAATTTTTAATTCAGTCATCAATCTTTCCTTCCCCCCTCCTGCTTGCGGGAGGGGTCGGGGGTGGGCCTTTATGATTTGGGAGCAAACCAGGCTCTTGCCCACCCCCAGCCCCTCCCGCAAGCGGGAGGGGCGATAGTTACAACATCCCCAGCTCTAACTTGGCTTCATCGCTCATCTTGGCCATATCCCAGGGCGGATCCCACACCAGATTGACCTCGGCATCGCGCACGCCCGGCACCGAGCAGACCCGCAGTTCGACTTCGGCCGGCATCGATTCGGCGACCGGACAATGCGGCGTGGTCAAGGTCATGGTGACGGTGGCGCTGCCCTCCTCGGTGATGTCGACCCCGTAGATCAGCCCGAGTTCGTAAATATTGACGGGAATCTCGGGATCGAAGATTTCTTTGAGCGCAGCGATCACCGCCTCATAAAGATCGCCGCCCGGCTCGCTTACAGCCATACCCTGCGGCTGTTCCGCGAGGAAGCCCTCAAGGTAATCGCGCTTGCGTTCAAGCTTTTCGCCCGGCGTTTCGGCTGCGACGCGCGCGCGGGGCGGCGGCGAAGCGCTTTCCACTTCCTCGACCTTGAAGGTGGGTTCGTTCCCGCTCATCCAAAAATCCTCTTCGTCCGCTCGATCCCGCGAAGTAGCGCGGCGATATCGCTTTCATCGTTGTACAGCCCGAAGCTCGCCCGAGCGGTCGCGGGCACGCCGAGATGGTCCATCAGCGGCTGGGCGCAGTGATGCCCGGCGCGGATCGCCACCCCCTCTTCGTCCAATATGGTGGCGAGGTCGTGCGGATGCACCCCGTCGAGCATGAAACTGACGATCCCCGCCGAATCCTCCGGCCCGAACAGGGTGACGGAGTTGAGCCGGCGCAGCTCCGCGCGCAGCAGCTGCCCAAGCGCATCCTCATGCGCCTGGATCTCCGGCAGGCCGATTCCCGCGACATAATCCACCGCCGCCGCCAGCCCGATCGCCTCGATAATCGCCGGCGTGCCTGCTTCAAACCGGGCAGGCGGCGAGGCATAGGTGGTGCGTTCAAACGTTACCCGGTCGATCATCGCGCCGCCGCCGTGCCAGGGCGGCATGGCGGCGAGGATGTCCGCCCGCGCCCACAGCACGCCAATGCCGGTCGGACCGTAGAGTTTATGCGATGAAAATACGTAGAAATCGCAACCCAGCGCGGCAACGTCCACGGCCAGACGCGGCACCGCCTGGCAGCCGTCGAGCAGCAGCTTCGCGCCGACACCGTGCGCGAGATCAGCGGCGCGCCTGGCATCTAGCGTCGAGCCCAGCACGTTGGAAATATGCGCTAAGGCGACCAGTCTG
>JANONQ010000333.1:0-2554 GCA_031420935.1 Novosphingobium sp.
GTGATCATCAGATCGGCCAGTTCATCGACGATCAGCACGATCTGCGGCAACACCCGGTAATCGAGCTGGCGGTCCTCGTAGAGTTCCTCGCCGCTGTCGGGGTCGAAGCCGATCTGGATGCGGCGGCCCAGCGGCTTGCCCTTGGCGGCGGCAGCGCGGACCTTGTCGTTGAAGCCGGCGAGGTTGCGCACCCCGATCTCGCTCATCATGCGGTAACGGCGCTCCATTTCTTCAACCGCCCATTTAAGCGCGCGCACTGCCTTGGCAGGCTCGGTGACGACCGGCGAAAGCAGATGCGGGATATCGTCGTAGCTCTTGAGTTCGAGCACTTTGGGATCGATCAAAATCAGCCGGCACTGCTGCGGCGTCAGCCGGTAAAGCAGCGACAGCAGGATGCAATTCAGCCCGACCGATTTGCCCGAACCGGTGGTGCCGGCGACCAGCAGATGCGGCATGGTGGCAAGGTCGGCGATCACCGGCCCGCCGGCGATGTCCTTGCCCAGGATGATCGGCAGCATCGCCTTGCTGTTGGCGAAGGCTTCGCAGGCGACCAGTTCCCTGAGCGAAACCATCTGCCGGTCGGCATTGGGCAGTTCGATGCCCATCACCGTGCGGCCGGGGATCGAGGAGACCCGGGCAGAAATTGCGCTCATGTTGCGGGCGATATCGTCGGCCAGGCCGATGACGCGGCTGGCCTTGATCCCGGGGGCAGGCTCCAGCTCGTACATGGTGACGACCGGCCCGGGGCGGACCGCCTCGATCGTGCCTTTGACGTTGAAATCGTCGAGCACGGTTTCGAGCAGCCGGGCGTTGCGCTCGAGGCTGAGCTTGTCGATCTTGGGCTGGGAGTTGGGCGGCGGTTCGGCCAGCAGATCAAGGCCGGGAAGCTCGTATTCGTCGAACAGATCGCCCTGACGGCTGCCGACGGTGAACTCGGCCGGCTTGGCGGCGCGCGCTGGATCGGTGATCTCCGGCGGCTGGCGCGGGGCTTCAAGCGGGGGGGCTAGGGGCTTGCCGGTGCGCAGCTGCCGTTCGCGCGCCAAGGGCAGGCTATCGGCTCCGGGCAGCGCAGGGACCCGGCGCAGCGCAACCGGCACCGTCAGCAGCGACACCCAGTCAATCGCAAAGACCCGTCCGCCGAGGACCGCACCGAAGCCGAAACAAGCGAGCGCCGATGCCAGGATCGCCCACCCTTGTGTGGGGTCCGGCAGCAATGCGGCTGCCGCGCGGATTGCTTTGGCACCGAGCAGTCCGGCAACGCCGCCGCTCGATGCCGGCAGCGAGCCCCCCGGCCCGTCAAACGTCAGCGACAGCACGGTGCCGAGCAGCGTCATCGCCAGCAGCAGCAGGGCGGCAGGCCGCCACCAGCGCTGATCTGTTGGTGCCAGCAACCCGTCTTCTTCCTCGGCAAGCCGCCACAGCTTGCGGGCGAAGACATAGAGCAGCGGTAGCAGCAATACGGAGACCAGGCCGAACAGGGATAGCGCGGCATCGGCGGCCCAGGCCCCGGCCGGTCCCACCCAGTTCTGCACTGCCCCGCCGGCGGCGGTCGAGGACGAGGCGTCGGTCTGCTCATAACTCACCAGCGCCAGCGCGAGGAATAGCATCGCTCCGAACAGCACCACCGAGCCGCCCAGTTCGGCGCTGCGCCGCAGCGCGCGCCGGGCGGCAGCGTTCAACCTGGCGTTGGCTAGCCGTTGCTTCGAAGCTCCAGGAGCCCGTGTCGCCATAATGCTTCCCCGTTCAGCCCTATAATGCGCCGATGGCGGACTCTTCGTCAAGAATCCTTGGGAATCCCAAGCTTCGGTTCGCCGCAAAGTCCGTCGATAGCCGCCCAGCGCGCCGCGCCCAGCCGCCGGGCGCGCCGTGCTGTCATGCCGCCAAGGGCAATCACCGGGACAAGGGCGCGGGCGGCGAACAGGCGGAAGCGAAGCGGGCCGAGCGCGTTTTTCTGAGCATGCGAGCGAGTCAGGAAGGCTGGAGAGAGCAGAATCGCATCGGCGCGGGCGCGGTGAGCCATGGCGATTTCGCGCAGCGAATGGGCGGTTACCAGCCGCAGCCCCGCAGGACCGCCCGCGAGCTTGCGCGATGCGCCATAGGCGGCACTGGCGCCCCAGCAGCGGGAAGTTGCCACCTCCGCCGACAGGGCCACGGCGTGGCGGCGGCGGCGGGAGATGCGCACCAGCTCAGCAAATCTGGCGCGCCGCTCGCCGGGCGGCAGGTGGTAGTGCCGAAAGATCAGCCCCGATCCGCGCGGCAAACGCTCCAGCACGCTTTCCAGCGCCGCATCGTTGCGGGCGTCGGTGACGAGCCAAATGCGGGGCAAGGCTGGCTGGCGCTGGGGCATTGGCCCGCTATAGCATCGCGCGATGGAACAGCCAGCAGACCACCTCGCAGATATCCGCGCCCGCATCGCCGCCGCCGCCAGACTTGCGCGGCGGGGGGCCGGGGACGTCACGCTTGTGGCGGTCAGCAAGTCGCATCCGGCGAAGCGCGTCGCCCCGCTGATCGCGGCGGGCCAGCGCGTTTTCGGCGAAAACCGGGTGCAGGAGGC
>JANONQ010000334.1:0-4489 GCA_031420935.1 Novosphingobium sp.
AAAACCCTCACCAGAAGTAACGCCGCCATCCGCGCACTTTGCCCGCAGAACCTGTGCGCCGCGCCCGCAGCATATTGAGATAGAGGATGATGCCGGTGATGCTCATGGCGATCAGCGCCAGCCCCCATGCCAGCCCGAGGAATTTACCGCCGTCGCCCAATATTTCGCCGGTATGGAGGCGCACCACCCAATCTTCCCCGTCGGGTTCGGACTTGAGGATGGCTGCCGTTGCAGTGCTAACCGTCACCTTGATCGGCTCCGCGCCGTCGAGATGGAACACATAGGCGGGAACCGGAGCCTTGATAACCCAATCGATCGAGGCAACGGGACGATTGCCATAGCGGGCGAGAACGACCGTTCGCGCTTTGTCGAGCGACGCCGAATTTAACGGCAGCGGCGCTGACAGCGAGGCAGGCGACACGATTTCCGCCATCGCTTCGCGTGCGGCTTCGTCCTCGCCAAAGATCGCCTCGGCCTGCATCCATATGCCCGTGAGCGAGACCGAGAGGAAAAAGATTATCCCAATGACGCTCAGCCAGCGGTGGAATTTACGGTTTGTCATATGCGGTGCGCATCTTATTGTAACAGCTATTACTTCTTAGAGAGCGCCGAGAGTGATGCAACACCTATTACAATTTCATTCTTGATGCCTAAGCTGAGGTGGCTCCTCCTGCTTAGTCAGATTCCGGCCACCGCATCGAGCGCGCGGGTGGCACTCTGGCGGCGACTGCGTGCGGCAGGCGCAACCAGTGTTGAACATGGCGCGTGGATGTTGCCAGCGACCGAACCACATCAGACGCTGTTGAATGAGCTTGCCCAAACCGTGCAGGCGCAAGGCGGAAGTGCCAGTCTGTTCGAGGCAACTGCCGTCTCCGATGACAATGAGATGATCGAGCGTTTCGCCAATGACCGGCAGCGCGAGTATCAGGAATTTGGCACCCGCGCGCAGGGTCTTCTCGACGAGGTGGCCAAGGAGATCGCCGCGCAAAAGTTCACTTTTGCCGAACTGGAAGAGGTCGAGGACGATTTGAAAAAGCTCGAAGTTTGGCTTTGCAAAATCAGCGCGCGCGATTTCTTTGCAGGATATGCTCTTGCAGCCGCGCAGGAGCAGCTAGGTGCTTGCGCACGTGCGGTCGAAAACTTCGCAGCCAACGTATATGAAGCAGATGGCATTGCGGGACGGGATTGACGGTGCAATTCAGTCCGTCACGATCATCATATGCGTCGGGACGGGGGCGGTAACGCAATGGCTGAGCGGCCCGACAAACAACGTAACGATGGACAAAACCCACCCTCGCTGCCACATGCCAAAGCACGTTCAAGCTGCAACAGCCTGCACGGAACCCTAATTTATTCTACACAGTTCCTGCACAGGCAAATTATGTCGATATTTACCAAGCAATATCAATATAATACAGGACTACCGTCCTCAGTCCAGGGTGACGATACTGGTGAGAATTGGGAATATGCGACAGGCCTGCCTTGATTGGGGGCTTTGCGTTTCAAATCCCCGCCATCCGCTCGGCCAGCTCATCCCACAGCGCCGGGCTCGCGGCGCCAAGCAGTCCGGGCCGATCCGCCTCGCTGACCTTGTAGGGTGAGCCGTCCGGCCGTGCCGCCTTGCCGCCGGCCTCGTTGAGAAACAGCACCCCCGCGGCGTGATCCCACGCATAGGTCCGCTCGAAGATCGAAATGTCGTTCTGGCCGAGTGCCAACCGCGGATATTGCTCGGCGGCGCAGCGCGGGATGTCGACCAGGGTGTAGTGCGGGGCGATCCGGGTTTTGAGCGCCTCGCGTTTGTCCGGATCGGCGAATACCAGCGAAATGGCCGCAATCGGCGGTTGCACTCCGCTGGTGCGCGCCTGAATTCGCTCACCGTTGACAAACGCGCCTGCGCCGCGCCGCGCATGGCAAAACCGGCCGGTCAGCGGATCGAGAATCCAGCCGGCGATCGTCTCGCCCGCCTCGGCCAGTGCGACCAGCACGCCGAACGGCGGACGGCCGGCAGCGAAATTGTTGGTGCCGTCAACCGGATCGATGATCCAGCACAGCGCATCGCCAAGCCGCTCCAGCAGCGACGGATCGGCATGCGCCGCTTCTTCGCCGACGATGGCGGCTTCGGGCAGCAGCTTGGCGAGGTGCGCCGCAAGGATTTCCTCGCTCTCGTGATCCGCGATCGTGACGACATCGTCGGCTGCCTTGGCGTTGATTTCATGGGCGGCAAGCGTCTGATAGCGCGGCAGGATAGCCCGCTCCGCCGCCTCCAGCATGATCAATCTGACCGATTTGGTGAGGGTATCCATTACAGCCTTTCTGTCCCCCTCCCGCTTGCGGGAGGGGTTAGGGGTGGGTCCTGCGAACTTGGTGCCCAGCACTGATTGACCCACCCCCAGCCCCTCCCGCAAGCGGGAGGGGGGAAAGCAAGGGCGTTCGAAACCGCATCAACTGCGATAATCCGCGTTGATCGAGATGTAGCCGTGCGTCAGGTCGCAGGTCCATACCGTGGCGCGGCCCTGACCGAGGCCGAGCTCGACACCGATATTGATCTCGCAGGTCTTGAGGTGCGCGGCCACCGGTGCTTCGTCATAGCAGTCGACTGCCAGCCCTGCCTGCGCCACCCAATGATCGCCGAAACGGATGCCGAGCCGGTCGCGATCAGCGGGCTCGCCGGCCTTGCCGACCGCCATGACGACCCGGCCCCAATTGGCGTCCTCGCCGGCGATCGCCGTTTTGACCAGCGGCGAATTGGCAATGGCGAGGCCGATGGCCCTCGCGCTGTCGTCGCTGACCGCGCCCTCGACAGTGATCTCGATGAATTTCTGCGCGCCTTCGCCGTCGCGCACGACAAGATGCGCGAGGCTCCGGCAGACATCCTCCAGCGCGGCGGCGAAGGCATCGGCGCCGGGGCTGTCGAAGGAGGTGAGCGGCGCATTGCCCGCCTTGCCGGTGGCGAAGGCGAGCACGGTGTCGCTGGTCGAGGTATCGCTATCGACTGTGATGCAGCTGAATGTCCTGCCATTGGCCGCTCTGAGCAGCTGCTGCAGGAAGGCCGGCTCGACCGCGGCGTCGGTGAAGATATAGCCCAGCATCGTCGCCATATCAGGCGCGATCATGCCGCTGCCCTTGATGATTGCGGCCAGAGTGACGGTCCTGCCGCCGACCACTGCCTGCGCGTATGTGCCTTTCGGAAAGGTGTCGGTGGTGCCGATGGTGCGCGCTGCGTCCTCCCAAGAACAGGGTGCGGCCGCCAGCACGGCGCTGACCCCCGCGTGCGCCTTGTCCTTGGGCAGCGGCACGCCGATCACGCCGGTGGAAGAGACGAACACCTCAGCCGGATCACAGCCCAGTCCCTCGGCAACCTGCGCCATGATCTGCTCGACCGCCTCGCGCCCGCGAAAGCCGGTGAAGGCATTGGAATTGCCGGCATTGACCACCAGCGCCCGGGCGCTGCCGGCCTTGACCTGCTCACGGCCCATCTCGACCTCGCTCGAACAGCAAACGTTCCGGGTGAACACCCCGGCCACCGCAGTGCCCTCGGCCAGCTCGACATAGGTGAGGTCGCAGCGGTCCCAGTCCTTGTAGCCGGCGCGGGCGATACGCGGGGTGACGCCTGCAATCGCCGGGATCGCGGGGAAGGGGACGGCGAGGGGGGAGACGGGGTCGGACATGGCCTGGGCCTAGCGTCGCACTGGGCGAGGTCAAGTGCGCCGCGGGGATAGACGCATGGCTGCGGTATGCCTATATGCCCCGCCGATGGTTCGCATCATGCTCGCCCTTCTTGCCCTGCTGGGCTTCGCGGCCCAGGCCGTACCGGCACAGGCGCGGCTGAGCGGCGCTGGCGGAGCAGAGGTCGGGTCGGTCGAGGCAAGGCCCGCACCGGTTGGAGCGGTTTTTGCGAAACGATCCCCCGCCGCACCCGCCAAAATCCATGTTGCGGCAAGCGCGGAGATTCCCCGCTGGCATACCGTGCGCACCAATGTACTCGCGCTCACCGTGCGCTTGCGGATAGACCGCTCGCACGAATAGACGCGCCTGCTCATTTCGCCGTTTTCCCCGGATGGCTGTCCGCTTGACGACACACGTCACGCGTGGCGCAGCCGCCTACCCGTACCGAGCAGGATTCCCATATGTTAGGCGCAATTGCCAAGGCCGTATTCGGCTCATCCAACGACCGTTATGTCAAGTCGCTCGACAAGATCGTGCAGCAGGTTAACGCTTTCGAGCCCGATATGGAGGCGTTGAGCGACGATCAGCTGGCAGCGCAAACCGCCAAATTCCGCCACATGCTGGCCGAAGGTTCCAGCCTCGACGATCTTCTCCCCGAAGCTTTCGCCACGGTGCGCGAGGCCAGCAAGCGTGCTCTGGGCATGCGGCACTTCGACGTGCAGATGATCGGCGGCATCGTCCTCCACCGCGGCGAGATCGCCGAGATGAAGACCGGCGAGGGCAAGACGCTGGTGGCGACGCTGGCGGTCTATCTCAACGCGCT
>JANONQ010000335.1:0-1583 GCA_031420935.1 Novosphingobium sp.
GTCGCGATCCTCACGCTTCCGCTGGGCATCCTCATCGCCTTCATCGTCATGCGGGCACAGGGATTGAACGCCAATATCCTGTCCTTGGGCGGCATTGCCATTGCCGTCGGCGCGATGGTCGATGCGGCGGTGGTGATGATCGAGAATGCCCACAAGCATCTCGAACGCTGGCATGACGCCAACCCGGACAGCGAACCCGATAACCTCACCCGCTGGCGGATCATCACCGATGCCGCCGCCGAAGTCGGCCCGGCGCTGTTCCTCAGCCTGCTCATCATCACCTTCTCGTTCATCCCGATCTTCTCCTTGCAGGGCCAGGAGGGACGGCTGTTCTCGCCGCTCGCCTTCACCAAGACCTATGCGATGGCGGCGGCAGCCTTGCTGTCGATCACCTTGATACCGGTCTTGATGGGCTTGTTGATCCGGGGGAAAATCCCCAGCGAAGACGCCAATCCGGTCAACCGCTGGCTGACCCGCGCCTATCGCCCCGCGCTCGACTGGGTGCTCGAACGGCCAAAGCAGGCGCTGCTGATCGCGGCGCTGATCTTCGCCACCAGCCTGTGGCCGATGGCGAAGCTTGGCGGCGAGTTCATGCCGCAGATGAACGAGGGCGATTTGCTCTACATGCCGTCGGCGCTTCCCGGCATTTCGGCAGCCAAGGCATCGCTGTTGCTCCAGCAGACCGACCGGCTGATCAAGACCGTGCCCGAGGTCGAAAGCGTGTTCGGCAAGGCCGGGCGCGCTGACACCGCGACCGACCCCGCCCCGCTCGAAATGTTCGAGACAACGATCCGCTTCAAGCCGCGCGAGCAGTGGCGCCCCGGCATGACACCGGAAAAGCTGGTCGAGGAGCTGGATGCGCGGGTCAAAGTACCCGGCCTCGCCAACTTCTGGATCCCGCCGATCCGCAACCGCATCGACATGCTGGCGACCGGCATCAAGAGCCCGGTGGGAATCAAGGTGGCGGGATCGAACCTGGCTGAGATCGACAGCACCTCAAAGCGGATAGAGGCTGTGGTCAAGACCGTTCCGGGGGTCGCCTCGGCGCTGGCCGAGCGGCTCACCGGCGGGCGCTATATCGATGTCGATATCAATCGCGCTGCCGCCGCGCGCTATGGCCTCAACGTCGCCGATGTTCAGGCGGTGGTCTCTGGCGCGATCGGCGGCGAGACCATTGGCCAGACTGTCGAGGGACTGGCGCGCTATCCGATCAGCGTGCGTTACCCCCGCGAAATTCGCGACAGCCTCGATGACATCGTCAATCTGCCGGTGCTCACGCCATCGCGGCAGCAGATCACATTGGGCACGGTCGCCGATGTGCGGATCAGCGATGGCCCGCCGATGCTCAGGAGCGAGAATGGCAGGCCGGTCACCTGGATTTATGTCGACGGGCGCGGCCGCGATCTCCAGACGCTGGTCGGCGACATCAGCCAGGCGATCACCCGCGAGGTCAAACTCCCGCCCGGGATCAGCGTGTCCTACACCGGCCAGTTCGAATTTCTCGTGCGCGCGACCGAGCGCATGAAGATCGTTGTGCCTGTTACGCTGGCGATCATCTTTGCGCTGCTTTACCTGACTTTCCG
>JANONQ010000336.1:0-1994 GCA_031420935.1 Novosphingobium sp.
CGCTACACGCAGGCGGAGGGGTTTCCGCACGGCGGCACAGCGGCCAACGTGCGCGCCACCGTTGCCGCGATCCGGCCTGATCGCGCGACCTTCTTCCATGGCATTTCCCGGGCAGTTTGCGCCAAGCCGGTAAGCGAGGCCGTGCTCGACTGGATGTGGTCGATTTTCATGGAGGCCGCACCCGGCGCCGACCGCAGCCTCGGCGAACTGGCCACTCTCGACCAGCGCGATATCCTCGCCGCGCTCGATGCGCCCCTGCTATCGATCCTCGGCAGCGAGGATGTCTTCACCCCGCCGGGCATCGGCGAATTCGCGGCGGCCACCGCGAAGAACGGCCGCGCGGTGCGTTTCGAAGGATGCGGACACGGTCCGATGTTCGAGGAATACGACCGCTATTGCGCCGAACTGCTCGGCTTCCTCGCTGGGCTGGAATAGCGCGATGCCGGTGAACTTCGGCCTATGGTACGATTTCCGAAATCCGCCGGAATGGCGCAAGCCGTTTGGACGAATGTATGCCGATTATCTCGACCAGATCGTGCGCGCCGAGGCGCTCGGTTTTGATTCGGTCTGGCTTACCGAGCACCATTTCTGCGAGGACGGTTACGCCCCCTCTCCACTCGTCATCGCCGGCGCGATCGGCGCGCGCACCTCTCGCATGCGCATCGGCACCAACCTCATTGTCCTGCCCTTGCACGATCCGGTGCGCATTGCCGAAGATGCGGCGACGCTGTCGCTTTTGACAGGCGGGCGCTTCGATCTCGGGGTGGGGATCGGCTACAAGCAGGCCGAGTTCGAAGCCTTCGGGCGCGAACTGAAATATCGCCCCAGCCTGCTCGAAGATGCGGTCGAGATCATTCGCCGCGGCTGGAGCGGCGAGCCTGTCAATTATTCGGGCAAACGCCATTCGCTCGGCGACCTTAGAATTACGCCGATGCCCGAATACGTACCGGCTTTGCTCATCGGCGGCATGGCCGAACCGGCGATCGACCGCGCCGCGCGGATAGGCGACGGCTTCCTTTCGACCGGCGGCATCGGGCTCGACCTGTACGTCGAAGCGCTTGAGCGGCAGGGCAAGGATCCGGCCACAGGTCGCGTCGTGCTCGGCTGCTGGGCGCTGATTTCCGATGATCCGATCGCTGAAGCCGAACGCGCCGGTCCCCATGCGCTCTACCAAGCGAATGAATATATTCGGTGGGGTGCGTTTGGTCCGCCCGACCAGGTGCCGCTGTTCCGCGATGCGGCCATGGCGCTCGACCAAGGATTGTACGAACTTTGGACCCCTGACGAGGCGGTCGACAAGCTCTCCGCCCTGATCGAACAATATCCCCAGATCGTCGACATCCATTTCTGGGCGCAGCTTCCTGGCGAACCGGTTTCAGCCGGAGATCGCCGGATCGAAACCATCGCCGAAAAAGTCCTTCCGCAGCTAAAGACTTGAATATTGATACGGGCCCTGTCAAACCAAATGCACTGATAGGAATGCGGGGAGGGCAAGGGTAGGGGGCAGCGGATGCCTCGACCTCGCAAACCGGTCAGTCCGTTCCGCTATTTCAGTTCCTCGCCCGAGGTAATCCGCCTCGTCGTGATGATGTATGTGCGGTTTCCGTGGCTTTGTTGCGCAATTGAGCCTGGGGGATTCTTCGGGTGAATCGAGTGCGTTAGGGGCATTCATGCCCAAGCCAGCCCTACCAAAATATCGCACGATGAACTGGAGCGCGTATAACGCGGCTTTGAAGCAGCGTGGTTCTCTGGATGTTTGGTTTGATCTGGATATGGAGTGGCTGTCTGCCCCCTGCGGCCGTCCTGGTCGCCTCGCTCGTTTTTCGGACAGCGCGATCGAACTGTGCCTGACGCTGAAAGTGCTGTTCAATCTGCCGCTGCGGCAGGCGACGGGGTTGGTGGCGAGCCTGCTCAGGCTGGCTAATCTGGACTAGCCGGCACCAGATTATACGACGCTGTGTCGACGTCAGACGACCCTGCCGGTGGCGCTTGGC
>JANONQ010000337.1:0-12311 GCA_031420935.1 Novosphingobium sp.
CCGGGAAATGCCATGGAAGAAGGTCGCGCGATCAGGCCGGATCGCGGCAACGGTGGCGCGCACGTTGGCCGCTGTGCCGCCGTGCGGAAACCCCTCCGCCTGCGTGTAGCGCGGGCTCGCTCCGCAGGTCAGCACCAGTCCGGCACAACGCCGGCCCAGTCGGTGCGCTGCTTCGGTTGCGACCGCGCCGCCGAGCGACCAGCCGTTGACCGCCACCCGGCTGAGCCCGAGCTTGTCGCAGATCGCCACGACATCGCCAGCGATCGCATTGATCGAGAAGTCGTCAAAATCCTTGTCCGACCGGCCGCAGCCGCGATGGTCGAAGGCGATCACCTCGTGCCCCGCTTCCTGCAACGCGCAAAGCGTCGTGTCCCATACCCGCGTGCTCATCGCCCAGGCGTGGATCAGCAGAACGGGGAGCCGGTTGCCCCCGTGGTGTTCATAGTAAACGCGGCCCCTGGCGGTTTCGAGATAGGCCATGACTGCCGTTCCTCTCCGTTAGCCGGGACCGCTACTGCGGCGCTTCCAGCTTGATCCCGACGAGCGGACTGAAATGGTGCATCTTCACGTGGCGCCTCGCGATCTTCCAGACCCCGCCTCGGCGTTCGAAATTGTCGGTATAGGTCGCGGCGACTGTTTGCGCCTGGCCGTCGCTGGTGGTGCCGATGCAATCGACATCGCACACGCCGCTGGCATGATCGTCATCGGCGAATTCAACGCGCAGGTTGGTGGTGTAGTGGGACGATTGCAACCACGCCGGCCAAAGGATCTGCTTCACCGCCTCGTTGATTCCGGCATGGCCGTTAAAGCTGCCGAAGGGCGGCCCAACTTCCCAGACGCAATCCTCCCACCATATGGCGAGGAAGCGGTTAAAATCGCGCTTGTCGAAGCCATGACAGTAGTCGCTGACAAGGTCGTGCATCGCGAAGCGGCTTTCCAGCCGGTCGATGCGCTGGAGGGGGGCGTCGGTCACGCTGGATCCTTTTCGAGATAGGGCGCGAACTTGCGCAGAGCGGCTTCGCGCGCCGTCGGAATGTGGTAGCTCGGGAAAACGCCTGGCGAGGGTTCGACGTGGCGCAGCACATCGCGCGCGACCGACACCTTGTGGACTTCGGTCGGTCCATCGACGATGCCCATTTCGGGCACATATTGCCACATGTCGATCAGGGGCGTCTCGTTGGACATGCCGAGCGATCCATGGAGGTGAAGCGCGCGGTAGACGACGTCCTTCAGCACGCCTGGCATCGCCGCCTTTACCGCCGAAATCTCGCGCCGCACCGCCCGGCTGTAGCCCTGGTCCCGGTCGAGCAGCCAAGCGGCATAGAGCACGTGCAAGCGGAATTGCAGGATCTGCGTATAGCTGTCCGCGATCTTTTCCTGCACCATCTGCTTGTCGGCCAGGCGCTCGCCCTTAGTGCGGCGGCTGACCGCGCGTTCGCACATCATGTCGAGCGCTTTGTTCAGCATGCCGACGGTGCGCATCGCGTGGTGGATACGTCCGCCGCCGAGCCGCGACTGCGCGACCTTGAACCCTTCGCCGACCGGGCCGAGCGTGTTAGATACCGGAACGCGGCATCCAGTAAACCGGATGTAGCCGTGAACGCCCGATCCGATTTCGTCTTTCGGGCCGATAGCGGTGTTGCGCAGGATCTCCATCCCCGGCGTGGGGTTGGGCACGATGATCATGCTCGAGCCCTCGTGCACCGGTACGTCCGGGTCGGTGATTGTCATCACGATCAGGAATTCGGCGATGCAGGCATGGCTGGCGAACCACTTTTCGCCGTCGATCACCCAGTCGTCGCCCCCCTGATCGTTCTTGGCGCGCCGTGCACGGCAGGTGAATTCGCCTGGGTCGGAGCCAGCCTGCGGCTCGGTCATCGAGTAGCAGGAGACGATATCGCCATCGAGCAGCGGCTGGAGATAGCGGGCCTTCTGCTGTTCGCTTCCGAAGCGGGCAAGGATTTCAGCGTTGCCGGTATCGGGAGCCTGCGTGCCAAACACCACAGACGCAAAGCGGCTGCGGCCGAGGATTTCGTTCATCAGCCCTAGCTTGACCTGCCCGAAGCCCTTGCCACCAAGTTCGGGGCCGAGATGGCAGGCCCATAGCCCGCGTTCCTTCACGACCTGCTGCATCGGCTTGATAATGCAGCGCGCAGGGCCGTGCGGGTCGAACGGATCGGCCGGGCCGCGGAAGACGAGGTCTAAGGGCTCGACCTCTTCGCGCACGAAGTCGGCCATCCAGTCAAGCTGCTGCTGGAATTCGGGGTCGGTCGAAAAGTCCCAGCTCATGTCCGCGCTGCTCCCGTTGGGCCGGTCAGCATGCCGCGTACCAGCCGCCGTCGATCCACAGTTCGGCGCCCGAGACGTACTTCGCCTCGTCCGAAGCAAGGTAGAGCGAGCCATAGGCGATATCCATCGGATCGCCGACTTCGCCCATCGGGATCGCCGACTTGATCGCGTTGTCCTGTTCGGGAGTGATGTCGCCGAGGATCGGCGTGCGGATCTGCCCCGGGAAGATCGTGTTGACGCGAATGCCGCGCTTGGCGAATTCGAGCGCGGCGCCCTTGCTCATCACGCGAACGGCGGCCTTTGATGCATGGTAGCTCACCGCATCGGGACTACCGATCAGGCCGTAGAGCGAGGATATGTTAACGATCGCCGCGTTGCCGGACTTGAGCAGTTCGGGTGCGGCGGTCTTCATGCCGAGGAACACCCCGGTCTGGTTGACCGCGATCATCTTCGCCCAGCCGTCTTCGGTCTCGGTCTCGACCCCGCCGGGGTGGAAGATCCCGGCGTTGTTGACGAGCGTCGTCAGTCCGCCAAATTCAGCCACCGCATAGGCGACCGCTGCGCGCCAGCTGTCGCTGCTGGTTACGTCGAGCCGGACGAAGCGGGCCTCGCCGCCTCCCTGTGCAATGGTCGCTACGGTCTGCGCGCCAAGGTCTTCCTGCAGGTCGCCAATCACCACCTTCGCACCTTGGCGGGCATACAAAGTTGCCTGGGCGGCGCCAAGCCCGCTCGCACCACCGGAAATCAGGGCGATCTTTCCCACCAAACGGTTAGCCAAAACGCACTCTCCCAAATTCGAGAATCGCTAGATTAAAGACTTGCTAGGCGAAAGCAAGTGCAGGGAAAACCTTTCACATCCGGGTTTAGGGAAAAGGCTACGTTGCATAAACGTATACAAATAAGCGTCTTTCTGGGTCTCGGTTTCAAGGTCGTCACGCGAAAGCGCAAGCGATAATATTCTTGCTTGCGCCAAGCAAATGTCTCATGCATTGAATGTGAGACGGCGCAGCATATCGACGCTGACCGTCTTATACTGCCGCCGGTGAATGCCGGGCCGGTCGGTCCCGAAGGGCGGGATATCCGGGGGCTGTTTGGGAGGATAGCTATGACTGGTTCTAGATTCAGGAATGCCCGCGCCATCTTGACCGCAGGATCGGCGCTTGGCCTGGCGCTCTGCGCTGATGTCGCGTGGGCGCAGGTGGCTGCCGATACCGGTGGGCTCGAGGAGATCATAGTCACCGCCCGCAAGCGCCAGGAAAGCATGCAGGACGTTCCTGCATCGATCAGCGCATTGTCGGCCGGCGATCTGGCGAGGCGCTTCGATTCCGACGTGCGAGACTTCGCGGGCTCATCTCCCAATATCGTCATCGACGATACCCAGCAGGGGCCGGGCGGCGTCGCGGCGATCTATATCCGCGGTGTCGGCGTTGCCGACATCGAGAAGTCGGTCGATCCGGCGGTCGGCGTCGTGTTCGATGATGTCTACATCGGGCAGAGCTCGGGCAGCCTGCTCAAGGCGATCGACATTGACCGGGTCGAAGTGCTGCGCGGGCCTCAGGGCACGCTGTTCGGCCGAAACGCCACCGGCGGCATCATCAACCTTGCCCGGTCACGCCCGACATACGATCTGACTGGCAAGGCGCGGGTAACCTATGGCAGGTTCGACACCTTGAAGGTCGAAGGGGTTGCCAGCACTGGTCTGTCTGACAAGGTAGCGGTAAAGGTCAGCGGTGCATACGAGAAGTCCGACGGCTATTTCTATAACAGGTTCTACGACCAGCCCGGTCAGCGCTCCGAATTCTACGCAATCGCAGGCGCCTTGCTGTTCGAGCCGACCGACAATCTTCGCTTCCAGATCAGCTACGACCACCAGAGCACCAAGCAGGATCCGCCGCAGCTGGTCGCCATCAACCGACCGACCGACCTGTTTTGCACTGCCTATGCTCAATGTTCACCCTCACCGGGCGTGCCGACTTCTGGAGATCCCTACGTCAGCGTTAGCAATGGCAGGCTGGAGAAGAACGCAACTTTCAAGCTCGACATGGCCGTCGCCAAGGCGACGTACGACCTGAGCTCCGACATGCAGCTCGATTACATCTTCGGCTGGCTGAAGACCAATGAGACCATCCACCAGGATTTCGATTCCGCGCCGCTGACGCTGTATCATACCGACCGTCCCGCCCGCTGGCGTCAGACGACCAACGAGCTGCGCCTGACCAAGGGCGGAACCGGCCCGCTGTCATTCGTGCTTGGCGCCTACCTGTGGGACTCGCGCTATACCATAAATCTCAAGAATTACATTGGCTTCGTCCCCGGTGTGCCCCTGCTCACCAGCGCGCAGGACGTGACCCAGACCAACAAGTCGTGGGCGATCTACGGGGAGGCGGACTACAAGTTATTTGATAAGCTCACGCTGACGCTCGGCGCGCGTTATACGAAAGACAAGAAAACCAGCCTCGTCAACGACAAGCCGATCTTCATCTATGGCTCTCTGGTCGAAGCCAATCCGGTCGCCGTAATTCAGCCAAGCTTGGCTGGCGGCCAGATTGTCATGACCTCGCCGGTTAAGGCAAACTGGTCGAAGTTCACGCCGAGGGTTTCGCTCCGCTATGCTTTCACCGACGACACAATGGCTTATGCCTTGTGGTCTCGCGGCTATCGCGGCGGCGGGTTCAACGGGCGTCCGGCCACCATCGGTGCAGCGACGGTTCCCTATGATCCGGAAACCCTCGACAACTATGAGGTCGGCTTCAAAACCCAATTCGCGGGAGGACGCGTGCGCCTCAACGGCGCGGCGTTTATGATGAAGTACAAAGACATGCAGCAGGACCTAGACGTTCCAGCTCCTGGCACCTCTACGGGGCGGGAAAATCGCACGATCAATGCTTCCTCGGCCGAGTTCAAGGGCGTCGAGCTCGATCTTACTGCACAGCTAAATCGTAATTTGAGGCTCAACGGCAACGTCGGGTACCTTGACGCCAAGTACAAGAACTTCACCGGCGACATCTTCAGCACCGGCACCCCGGTTGACGCGACGTTCCTCAAGATCCGCCGCGCGCCGAAATGGACCTGGAGTGCCGGTGCGACTTACGAGACCGACATCGGCGACAACGCCTCGGCGTGGATCACGGGTGACGTACATTATATCGGGCCGCACGAGATCACGTTCCTTAATAACCCGAACCTGCGCAACGGCGGCCAGTACCTGGTCGATGCGTCGATCAACGCACGGTTCAACAAGACCACCGTCAGCGTGTTCGGCAAGAACCTCGCGGACGAGAAGGGCTGGACTATCGGCTACGATGTGCAGAACATCTGGAGCTATGCCGCCCCGCGGCCGCGCCGGACTTACGGTGTCGCCGTGACACAGACCTTCTAGGGCGCGTAGCGTGGACAAGCGGGGCCCCCCGGCACTGCCTCGTCGGTGGCTGGTGACCGGTGCCTCGCGCGGTATCGGCAGGGCCATCGCCGAACGCGCGCTGGCGGCGGGAGACCGGGTTTGCCTGGTGGCGCGCGGCGCTTTGGCAATGAACGAAGCATCCGCGCTCGGCGACCGGGCAATGGCATTGGCGGCCGACGTCACTAATGGGGCGCAGATGCAGGATTGCTGCACACAAGTTGCGGCGGCATGGGGCGGGATCGACGTGCTCGTCAACAGCGCCGGCCTGCATCGCGGCGGCAAGGTGGACAGCCTCGCAATCGAGGACTGGGATGCGACGCTCGCCACGAACCTGTCCGGCCCGCTGCATGTCGTCCGCGCTGCGCTGCCACATATGGGTGAGGGCGGCTCGATCGTGAACGTCGGCGCCGTGGTGGGATTTCGCGGCTTTCCCGGCGACAGCTGCTACGGTGCCTCCAAGGCGGGGCTTGCCGGTCTGACCAACGTCCTTGCCGCTGAACTTGCCCGCCGGAGCATCCGCGTCAACCTTGTCGTTCCAGGTTTCGTGATGACCGAGATGACCAGCGGGATAAGCGACCGGGCACGCGACGCTATAGTCGCCAAGGTGCCGCTCGGCCGGATGGGCGAGGCAAGCGAAATCGCGGAGGTGTGTTTCTGGGTGGCAGGATCGACCTATATGACCGGATCGACCGTGTTCACCGACGGTGGTTTGATGTGCGGGCTGTGACTGGCGGTGCGGACATGCGGGTGGCGCATTGGCTGTCTGCTAACGCCGGCCTGCACGATGTTGAGGTGGGCGCTCATCTTGTCGGGGGTAACGCCAACGTAACGCGTCTCGTGACAGCGCGCGAGGGGCGCTTTGTACTTCGCCATCCACCGGTGAATGCGGTATCGGAGACGGCCGCGGCGGGAATTTCGCGCGAATTTGCCGCTATTTCCGCGCTTGCGGGCCGCGCCCCGGTGCCGCGACCGGTTGCCTATTGCAGTGACCCGAAAATTTTCGGCCAGCCGTTTGCGCTTGCCGAATTCGTGGAGGGTGTGGCGATCACCGAGAGGTTTCCCGATGCCTATGGCCCGGATGCCGCCGGCGCGATTGGCCGTTCCTTAATGAAGACACTCGGCGCGATCCACCGCGTCGATACGGCCCCGCTTCGCGCGCAGTCTTTCGGTAGGCCCGAAGGCTTCTTGCGGCGGCAGATCGAGCGCTGGCTGAAAGTGCGAGCCAGCAATGCAGTGCGCGATCTGCCGCTGCTGGGCGAGATCGGCGAATGGCTGATCCGCACTCTCCCGGCGGAAGGCAGCCCCGCGATTATCCATTGCGACTTCCACCTCGATAATTGCCTTTCCGCCCGTGACCGGCCCGAGGTACTCGCGGTGATCGACTGGGAGATGGCGACGCTCGGTGATCCGCTGGTTGATCTTGGCTTGTGCCTGTTCTTTTGGAAACGCGCTCCGTCCGCGCCGCTCGGCTTCGCATTCGTGCAGGCGATTTCGAACTGCCCGGAGGCGCCGGAACGCGCTGAACTCGCTGAAATCTGGTCGCAAGCGAGCGGCCGCGATCATACCGGCCTTGCTTGGTACATCGTGTTTTCCGCATGGCGGCTTGCTGCGATCGTCGAGGGCGCATGGCAACTTTACGTCGAAGGCAAGGTTTCCAGCGACTATGCCCGCGGGCTCGAATACGATGTCCCCAACCTGCTACGCGAGGCCGCGGCGCTGGTCGAGGACGCCTCGCGATGATCGACGCGACGATGATGGACTTCCCGCTGACGACGCAGATGATCCTGCGCCGTGGCGCTCGGCTGTTCGCCGACAGCACGGTTTCAACATTCGATGGCGAGCAGCTGCAGGCGATGTCCTTCGCCCAGGTGGCGGACCGCGCCTCACGATTGGCGAGCGCCCTCGTCACGCTCGGCATAGCGCCGGGCGAATGCGTAGGAACGCTTTGCTGGAACAGCCACGCACACCTCGAAGCCTATCTTGCGGTGCCAGCAGCGGGCTTCGTGCTGCACACACTCAACCTGCGGCTTCACCCCGACCAGATCGGCTGGATCGCCAACCATGCAAACGACCGCGTCATCCTAGTCGACAGCGACCTCATCCAATTGCTCGCCGCGTTCGTGGGTGAGCTTCCCGGACTGCGCCATGTAATCGTCACCGATGGGGACGGCGGTGGCGCGCTGAACGGCACGAACGTGGTGGTCCACGCGCTTGAAGATCTGCTCGCCGCGGCCGGGCCGATGGCTGATTGGCCGGAGTTGGACGAGCGGTCGGCGGCGGCAATGTGCTACACCTCGGGCACCACCGGCAACCCTAAGGGCGTAGTCTACAGCCACCGCTCGATCTTCTTGCACAGCCTCGCATCGATGGGCAGCGACGCGTTCGGCATCCGTAATTCTGACTGCGTATTGATGATGCCGCCGATGTTCCATGCCAACGCTTGGGGGCTACCCTTTTCGTGCTGGTTCGCGGGCGCCGACATGGTCATGCCCTCGCGCTTCCTCCAGCCCGATTCGCTGGCGGCGATGATCGAGGCCAGCCGTCCGACCCTGACAATGGCGGTGCCGACGATCCTCAACGATTTGCTTCAGCGTCACCCAAGGGCGCCGATCGACCTGTCGAGTTTTCGCGCGATTATCGCGGGCGGGTCGGCAGTGTCGCGCCAGTTGGTCGAACGCGTGCGAGACATGTGGGGCGTCGACCTGGTGCAGGGCTGGGGCATGACCGAGACGAGCCCGATGTGCGTATTGTCGCATCCGCCGCGCGGCACTGCCGCAGACGACGAAGCGGGCTGGCGGGCAAAGAGCGGACGGCCTGTCGCCGGCATGGAAGTGCGCATCGTCGGTGACGACGGCGCGCCAATCGTACAAAACGGAAACGCCGTCGGCCGCCTGCAGGTGTGCGGCCCCTGGGTGACGGCGGGTTACCACGAAGCTCCGCGTGCGACCACGCTGGATGGCTGGTTCGATACCGGGGATGTCGGCAGCATCGACGCGCTTGGATACGTGCAGATCACCGACCGAACCAAAGATCTCATCAAGTCAGGCGGCGAATGGATTTCCTCGGTCTATCTCGAGAACGAGATCTCTGCGCTTCCCGGTGTGGTCGAGGCGGCCGTAGTCGCAGTGCCTGATCCGCGCTGGGAGGAACGCCCTCTCGCTATCGTCGCGTGGGACGGTCCGAGTGATCCAGATTTTGCCGCGCTGCGCGCCGTGCTGCGCGGACGCATGGCGAAGTTCATGGTGCCCGATTACTGGGCTCTCCTGCCCGCCCTGCCCAAGACCAGTGTCGGCAAGATCGACAAGAAGCGCTTGCGGGAGCAAGTGGCGGCGGGACATATGGTGATCGTTCACGAGCTGACGTTTGCCGCGGAATAATGCGAACATGAAACATAACCCTAACCTCGAAGGCAGTGCGGCCCCCAAGCGCATGACGCAGGCCGAACGCACCGCGCTGTCCGATGCGCGCATGTTCGAAGCGGCTAAGGAATTGATCGCAGAGCACGGCACCCACAACACCACTCTGCGTGAGGTGGGCGAGCGTGCGGGCTACAGTCGCGGGCTCGCCAGCAACCGGTTTGGATCGAAGGAAGGGCTGTTCAATCAGCTCGTGCGCGACTTCAACCTCAGCTGGGCCGCGGAAGTGCGCCGCACTGTCGGCAATAGCACCGGGCTGCCCGCGTTCAGCGCTGCGCTCGACACGGTCGAATACTTCCTGCTCAATCGCTCGGATGAGATGAAAGCGCTCTACATTCTCTGGTTCGAATCGATGTCCAGCCACGACGAGGTGCGCCAGCGGTTGGCGCGCAACCACACCGCATACCGCCGCGATGCCGAACGCTGGGTGCGTGAAGGGATCGAGGAATCCACAATCCGCAACACGATCGACCCACAGTGCTTCGCGGTCGAATTCAACTCACTGATCTTCGGGCTGATCTACCAGTGGCTGGTCGATCCCGAGAGCATCGACGTGCATGCGGTGTTCCAGCATTACCGCCGCAGCGCACTTGAAACCTTATCAATAAAATAAACAAAATCAGCATGTTCAGATGCCTGCAATTATACTTGCTGGACATAAGCAAATAAATTAGAGTTGGCTGTAGCGAGTTCCTGACGTGACCTGTCGAGGTGATATCGAACAGGCGATCGAGGAGAATGAAATGCCTGTTAGCCGGTTGATGATTTTGCTTGCCTATTGCAACCGGCTGGCCGGCATGCAGGCGATGGCAAGCAATTCCGCCTTTGCCGCTGCTGCAAAATTCGCTGGCGTCCAGTTCTGGAGGGAGGCGGAAATCTGGATAGATCATCAGATTGGGCGTCTGCTCGCCAGTCGCAGTTTCGCATGAGCCGGCAGGATCGCATTGACGGCAGTCTGATGCGACCTCCACTCGAAGGCGTGCGCGTAATTGAGTTGGCCGGGATCGGGCCAGCGCCGTTTTGCGGCATGATGCTCGCCGACCACGGTGCCGATGTGATCCGTGTCGATCGACCAGGCGGCAGCGATCCGCTGGGTCAGGATCAACGGCGCGATGTCCTGCTACGCTCGCGGCGGTCGATTACGCTCGACCTGAAGCGACCTGAAGCAGTCGATATTGTAGCGAAACTGGTCGAGACCGCGGACGGTTTGATCGAAGGCTTCCGGCCTGGAGTGGCCGAACGTCTGGGGCTGGGGCCCGACGTTCTGATGAAGCGCAATCCTGCGCTGGTCTATGCGCGCATGACCGGTTGGGGCCAAGCCGGACCGTTGTCCGATAAGGCAGGGCACGATTTGAACTACATTGCGCTCAGCGGATCACTTGCGGCGATAGGACCGGCCGGGCAGCCGCCCGTGCCGCCGCTGAACTTGATTGGCGACTACGGCGGCGGCGGGATGATGCTTGCTTTCGGCTTCGTCACGGCATTACTCGCAGCACGGCAAAGCGGCCAGGGACGGATTATCGACTGCAGCATGGCGGACGGTGCCGCGGCGATGATGGCGGGCATGTGGTCGCTCAAGCACAACTCAATGTGGAGCGGAGAGCGTGGGCAGAATTTGCTCGATGGAGGCGCGCCGTTCTATAGCTGCTATGCGTGCGGCGATGGCACATTTGTCGCGATCGGTGCTATCGAGACCAAGTTCTTTTCAAGCCTGATCGAGGGCCTCGACCTAGGGGACGACCCGCTATTCGCCAATCAGTACGATCAATCGAAGTGGCCGGCGATGAAGTCCCGCCTTGCAGAAACGTTTGCCACGGCACCGCGTGAATTCTGGACCCAGCGGTTACAGCATCGCGACTGCTGCTACAACGAGGTGCTGACGATGGATCAGGCGGTCGCTCACGAACACAACAGGGCGCGAGACAGCTACTTGGAGGACAACGGTTTTGTGCAGCCCAGTCCGGCGCCGCGCTTCGTGAACACCGGGACGGTCAAGCCGACCATGTGGCAGCGCGATTCCGATCGCGAAGCGATCCTGCGGGAAATAGGCGTCGATGCCAACGCCGGCGCGGGCTAACGATGGGCAACTCCGGGCAGATCGCTTTGGAGTGAAGCTTTAGGACAAAACCGGCGGTCACCAAGTAAGGCACTGTTCGGTCATGTTGGGAGTACGAGTGATGACCACTACTAGTAGCATTAGCGAGGCATCTGTGACGCGGAAGACCGGGTCGGCCGCGGTCGATTTCGACGCGATTGGCATCGGCGCCGGTTTTGCTGGCCTCGCTTTGATCCATTACCTTCGAAAACTGGGGCTTTCCGTCCGCATCTTCGACCGGGCATCGGACATTGGCGGCACCTGGACCTGGAACCGCTACCCGGGTGCGGCCACTGACAGCGAGAGTTACTATTACTTGCTCACCTTCTCCAAGGAACTGCTCCAGGAGTGGTCGTGGACAAAGCGCTATCCCGGCTGGGAGGAGACACTCGGCTATATGCACTTCGTTGCCGACAAGTGCGACATGTGGCCTCAGATCCAACTGAACACCGAGATCGTCGAGGCAAAATACCTGAACGACCGTGGCTGCTGGCAAGTCACGACGAATGGCGGCGAGACGTTCACCAGCAAATATTTTATCAGCGGCATGGGCATGATTTCCGAGCCACAAATACCGAACATCAAGGGCATGGATCGCTTCAAGGGTCCGCTGTTCCATTCCTCGCGCTGGCCCCAGCAAGGACTGGATTACGAAGGCAAGCGGATCGGCATTATCGGTGCGGGCGCCACCAGCGTGCAGATGGTGCCGGTCCTGGCCGAGACTGCCGGCAGCGTGACGGTTTTCCAGCGCACGCCGAATTATATTCTGCCGGCCATGCAAAAACCGATGACGCCGGAATGGGAGAAGGAGATCAAGGACAATTACGATGCGATCGTGGCCAAGTGCCGCAATCACGTGTTCGGCATGGCCTTCGATAGCCCGGTCGGACGCAATGCCGTCGACACCCCGCCAGAGGAGCGGCAGCGCATTTTCGAAGAGAATTGGACCGGCAGTTTCCGCTGGGTTTTCGAGACCTTCGACGATTTGCTGGTCAACCCCGAGGCCAACCGGCTGGCATCGGAGTTCATCGTCGCCAAGATGAAAGAACGAATCGACGATCCCGAAATTGCGAATTTGCTTACGCCGAGTTTCGAGGATTACCCGCTGTTC
>JANONQ010000338.1:0-4061 GCA_031420935.1 Novosphingobium sp.
GCCCGGCCCGGTGACGTCGGCCTTGCTGTAGAGCGGAAAGGAAACGCCGTAGTTCGCCTTGCAGAACTCGGCGATTTCCTCGTGACTGCCGGGTTCCTGCGCGCCAAAATCATTAGCCGGGAAGCCCAGCACTTCGAAGCCTTGGTCCTTCTTTTCGTTGTAGAGCTTCTCCAGCCCTTCATACTGCGGGGTTAAGCCGCATTGCGAAGCGACATTGACCACCAGCAGGACTTTCCCCTTGTGGTTAGCCAGGCTGTCGGAGCCGCCGTCGATGCGGGTCAAGGGAATTGCTGCGATATCGGTCATGGTATCTCTCCTTATTCCACGTAATGCGCGGTGGTTTTTGTTCTCAGCTCATCGGCGCCGACGCCGGGAGCCAGTTCAATGAGTCGGAACGGCGAATTGTGGTCCGGCCGTGCGAAAACGGCAAGATCGGTGATGATCATATCAACCACGCCCACCCCGGTCAGCGGCAGCGTGCATTGCGGAATGAATTTCGCGCCGCCGTCCTTGGCGCAATGCTCCATGACGACGATGATCTTCTTGACCCCGGCGACCAGATCCATCGCCCCGCCCATGCCTTTGACCATCTTGCCGGGGATCATCCAATTGGCGATGTCGCCTCCTTCTGAAATTTCCATCGCGCCCAGCACGGTAAGATCGATATGCCCGCCGCGGATCATTGCAAAGCTGGCGGCACTGTCGAAATACGATGAATTCGGCAGTTCGCTGATGGTTTGCTTGCCGGCGTTAATCAGATCGGCGTCTTCCTCACCTTCCAGCGGGAAGGGGCCGATGCCGAGCATGCCGTTTTCCGATTGCAGGGTGACGGTAATGCCGGCCGGGACATGGTTGGCCACCAGCGTCGGAATGCCAATGCCGAGGTTGACGTAAAAACCGTCCTTGAGTTCGGCGGCGGCGCGGGCCGCCATCTGATCGCGGGTCCAGCCTTTGGTGAGGCCATCATGGGTGGTCATTAGCCGACATCCGTTGTGCGAGTGGTGCGAAATTCGATCTTCTTGTCATAGGGCCCGCCGACGATCAGCCGCTGCACATAAACCCCCGGCAAGTGAATGCAGTCGGGATCGAGCCCCCCCACTTCCACCAGTTCCTCTACCTCGACAACGCAAACCCGCCCGCATTGCGCCGCCGGCACGTTGAAATTGCGCGCGGTCTTGCGGAACACGACATTGCCGGAACTATCCGCTTTCCACGCCTTGACCAGCGCCAGATCGGCGACGATGCCGCGCTCGAGGATATAATCCTCCTGAATGCCATTGGGGCCGGTGAAGCTCTTCACTTCCTTGCCCTCGGCCACCAGCGTGCCGACGCCGGTTTTGGTGTAGAAACCGGGTATGCCGGCCCCGCCGGCGCGCATCCGTTCGGCGAGCGTGCCTTGCGGGCAGAATTCGACTTCCAGCTCGCCGGACAGATACTGCCGCTCGAACTCCTTGTTCTCGCCGACATAGCTGGCGATCATCTTGCTCACCTGCCGCGTGCGCAGCAGCTTGCCAATGCCCTCATTGTCGATGCCGGCATTGTTCGACGCGAACGTAAGATTCTTGACGCCGCTGTCTTGCACCGCAACCAGCAGCCGTTCGGGAATGCCGCACAGGCCGAAGCCGCCGCAGGCGACCAGCATGCCGTCCTTGAGCAACCCGTCGAGCGCAGCGGCAGCATTGGAATAGAGCTTGTTCATCGGTCCTCCGCGTGAGACTTTTTAATTATGACGAGAATTACTTCAAGCTCCCTTAGCGCCTCCAGCGCGCTTGTCACCTTGCTTGCTGCGGAAACGAAATGGCTGCCAAAATCGCCCGCAATGGGTTATGCTATCGCACGCCGTGATTGACCTCGATCATGGCCCGCGCCGCCGGTTTGTGCGCAAGCCGGCGATCAGCGAATAGGAGACGGATCATGCGTTCGATTCTAGTCTATGCTGATCGGTTGCCTGCGATGGCCCCCCGGCTCGAAACGGCCCTGTCGATCGCACGGATGACCGGCGGTCACGTGACGGTGCTGGTCGATACGCCGGTAACCCGCTTCATCGCGATGGATCCTCTTGGCGGCTCCTATATCGCCTCGGAGGCGTTGCAGCAGGCAATTGCCGATGATGACGCGAGCGCCGATGCGATCACGGCGCAGCTTGCCGGACAAGGCGTACCCTTTGATCTCGTTCGCAGCGAATCCCAACCGGTCGATGCGCTGGCGACGGCGGCCCGGCTGGCCGATGTCATTATCCTCTCGCGCTCCAGCGGACTCGCCGGCGAACTGGCGCTGGTTGCGCGCACCCCGGTGCTGGTGCTGCCGGACGAGGCCCGGCTGGATTTCCCGCTCGCCGCCGCCTGCATCGCCTGGGACGGCGGTAATGAGGCAGCGCTGGCGCTGCGCTTCGCAGTGCCCCTCCTGGCCCTTTGCCGGGACGTCCATCTGCTGACGGTGACGGAAAAGCCTGGCGGCTTCCCGCCCACCGAAGCGGTCAGCTATCTCTCGCGCCATGGGATCAAGGCCGAACTGAGCGAGCTGACCCGAACGGGGTCCACCGAAGAGACGCTTGCCGGCGCCGTCTCGCGCTTGGACGGAAAATTACTAGTGATGGGTGCCTATGGCAAAAGCCGGATGCGGGAATATCTGTTCGGCGGCGTGACGCGCTTCTTTCTCGAACAGAGTGCCGCGCTGCCGCTGCTGCTGGCGCACTGAAAGATCGGCCCGCAAACCTTAGAGTTGCATAAACCGCAAGTGATAATGCGCATTTCGCACTTGCAGCATTTTCAGGATTGAACGATTCAGATCGTGCCTTTTCAGGCATCCTCTCCCAAAACTTCAAGGCCCGGTCAGCAATGATCGGGCCTTTTTTCTTTCAGGCCAGTGCGCCGGACCGGTCTCCACGAAGCCCAGGCACTTTGCATTGCCCATTTGAATTTCGGAACGCCAGTCCCTAGCTTGGGGTTCAAGGCAATCTGGGGAATACGCACATGGCCGAATCTGCAGCTGTGGTGGATGAACGTACCGTAAAGCTGCAGGTCGCAGCCTCGCGCCAGGAAGAGAGCGGCCACGGCATTGCCCGCATGCCAAAGTCGGCGATGGGTGCGCTCGGGATTACCGAGGGTGACGTTGTCGAAATAGTCGGCAAGCGCACCACTGCGGCTCGCGCCGTGCTGCCCTATCCCGAGGACGAAGGTCTTGAAGTGATCCGCCTTGACGGGCTTCAGCGCGCCAACGCCGAGGTCGGCTCGGGCGATCATGTCGTCATCCGCAAGGCCGAATCGCGCCCGGCGCAACGCGTCATCTTCGCACCGGCGCAGCGCGAGATGCGCCTGCAGGGGCCGGCGCAGGCTCTGCAAAAGAATTTCTTCGGGCGTCCGCTGGTCTCCGGCGATGTCGTCGCCACCACCGGCCAGCAGCAGGTGCGCGACATGCCGCCGCAGGTTGCCCGCATGTTCAACGCGCCCGCCTTTGCGCTCACCCAGATTCGCCTGAGGGTGGTGGCGACCACTCCCAAGGGCATCGTCCATATCGACGAGAACACCGAAGTCGAACTGCGCGAGGAATTCGAGGAGGCGCGCGGCCACCGCGCCGATGTCAATTACGACGACGTTGGCGGCATGGGCGATACCATCCGCCAGCTGCGCGAAATGGTCGAGCTGCCTCTGCGCTATCCCGAGCTGTTCATCCGGCTCGGCGTCGATCCGCCGCGCGGGGTGTTGCTGCATGGGCCGCCAGGCACCGGCAAGACCCGGCTCGCCCGCGCCGTCGCCAATGAGAGCGAGGCCAATTTCCTCACCATCAACGGCCCGGAAATCATGGGTTCGGCTTACGGCGAGAGCGAGAAGCGGCTGCGCGAGATTTTCGAGGAAGCGGCCAAATCCGCGCCCTCGATCCTGTTCATCGACGAGATCGATTCGATCGCCCCCAAGCGCGGCCAGGTTTCGGGCGAAGCGGAAAAGCGCCTCGTCGCGCAGTTGCTGACGCTGATGGACGGGCTGCACGCCGGGGCCGGCATCGTCGTGATTGCCGCCACCAACCGCCCCGAAGCGATCGACGAGGCGCTGCGCCGACCCGGC
>JANONQ010000339.1:0-4287 GCA_031420935.1 Novosphingobium sp.
CGCAGTGCTAGGCATGGCCGACGCTGGCGAGGCGCAAATTATATACCCCACCCGCCGCAACCTCGAGCGGCTGGCGCTCTACGCCACGTTCGAACAGGCCTGCACTCACGCGCGGGAATTTCCCGTCGGCCTGATTTCCCCTTATATCGAAATGGTCGATGGCCATAAATGGCTCAGAATTCCTGACGGCCACGGCTATCCCGTGACCGGCCAGCCGCTGGAGCAGGTCAGACGAGGCTGAAACACGACGCTCGCATCGGCGGCGCTAACTGGAAAACTATCGTACATTTTCAGCGAATTACAGTCGTAGTGTCGCAAGGCAAGAAATTTGCGGAACAAGAGCAAGCTGACTGCGTTCTTCACAAATTGCCAAGCCGATCGGCATTGGCTAACATGCATTCAAGACAAGGGGGGAGAGCAGGCGCTCTATCTCGATTTAAGAAAGGGAACCGCATGAAAACGATTATCAAGAGCATGATGATTGCCACACTGGCGACAGCCGGCCTGGGCCTTGCAGCTTGCGATGGCGCAAAGGAAAATGCCGCTGAAAACCAGGCTGATGCGGTTCGCGATTCTGCAGACGCAACGGCTGACGCTATTGATACCAAGGCCGATGCCATGGGCGGTGCCACCGAAGAAGCAATGCAGAACAAGGCGGACGCGGTCCGCGAGTCCGGCGACGCCAAGGCTGACGCCATGGAGGACAAGGCCGACAAAATGGACAAGGCGCCAGAATAACTCGGTTCACAGGGTGAACAGCGGAAAGCCGGTCTCGGAAACGGGGCCGGTTTTTCCGTGCTAGCTGGACCTGGCTAATCGCTTAATTCAGCAGCGACCGTAATGATTCCCCGGATAAAAACCACGTCACACTGAAGACCGCGATGGCGCCCACCATGGCGAGAACCAAGATCGTGCCCAGCATCGATCCAGCCCGCTTTGGCCTGGTCAAAGACACCGCCAGGACAAATAGTCCGACGATGATTGCCAGGAAGATGATAAAGGGCGTGTACACCGCCAGGTCCCCTGTTCCATCGGCCAAGGGCGAGTATCATTGTCGAGTTTCAAAGCCAAGGCCATTGGCGTAAGCGAACCCCGATCGGTGGAAGATGGCGCGCCCGGCAGGACTCGAACCTGCGGCCCCAAGCTTAGAAGGCTCGTGCTCTATCCGGCTGAGCTACGGGCGCGTTGTCGGCATCCCATAGAGCATCGCGCGGAAAAGTGGGAACCGGTTTTGCGCAAAAAACGATGCGGCAGAAAATTGGCCGCGACTTGCCAGCGGCGCAAACCGCGTTACGCATAGCAGGCCATGGATAAGCCCCTTTCCCGTATCGACGGCAGCACTGGCGCGGTCCGGCATTTTCGGTACTTCGACTATGTGATGGCGGCGTTCGTCGCCATCCTGCTGCTGTCGAATCTGATAGGCGCGGCGAAGCTCTCCACGATTGAGGGCTTCACCTTTGGCGCGGGTATCCTGTTCTTCCCGGTGTCCTACGTCATCGGCGACGTGCTGACCGAGGTTTATGGCTATGCCAACGCCCGGCGCTGCGTGTGGATGGGATTCGCCGCGCTGATCTTCATGGCCTTCATGAGCTGGGTCGTCGTCGCGATGCCGCCGGCCGCCGGATGGCAGGGCCAGGCGGCCTATGAAAGCGTGTTCGGCAGCACTTGGCGGATCGTGCTGGCCTCGATAGCCGCGTTCTGGGCCGGCGAGTTCGTCAACAGCTTCGTCCTCGCCAAGATGAAGGTCTGGACTGAAGGCAAACGTCTGTGGACTCGCACCATCGGCTCAACGGTGGTTGGCCAAGCGGTGGACAGTGCGATCTTCTATCCTGTCGCTTTCCTCGGCGTCTGGGATACCGCCACGGTCGTCACGGTGATGGTCACCAATTGGGCGCTGAAAGTGGCTTGGGAAGCACTGCTCACCCCCGTGACCTATGCGGTCGTCGGCTGGATGAAGGCGCGGGAGGGCGTCGATGTCTATGACAGCAACACCGAATTCTCCCCATTCGCCAAGGCGCCATCGGCCTAGTTCCCGGCGACAAGCCGGTCTATTGCGGCACGCACCATGTCGCTCGACCGCATCCTGCTGGCGAATTTCCGCAATCACCGCGAAACCGCCGTCACTGGCGCCGTGCGCTTCAACCTGCTTACCGGCGAGAACGGGGCGGGCAAGACCAATGTGCTGGAAGCGATTTCGCTGCTGGCGCCGGGACGCGGATTGCGGCGCGCGAGCTTGGGCGGCATGGCCAGGCAATCCGGCCCCGGCGGCTTCGCCATCAGCGCCGACCTGCTGGCTGAAGGCACTGCGGTGCGGCTCGGCACCGGACTGTCGCCCGATCGGCCAAACCGCCGGATCGTGCAGGTGAACGGCGCCCAGGCGAGCGCTGTCAGCCTCGCCGACTGGCTCAGCATCGGCTGGCTGACTCCGGCAATGGACCGGCTGTTCGCCGAAGGTGCAGGCGCGCGGCGGCGCTTCCTCGATCGAATGGTCATGGCGCTCGAACCGGAGCACGGCCGCAATGCCGCCCGGCTGGAGGCCGCGCTACGCGAACGCGGCCAACTGCTCGCGGAGCCCGCTGAGCCCGATCCCGCCTGGTTCGACGCGATCGAGGCTCAACTGGCCGAGGCGGGCGCCGAGGTCGCGGCGGCAAGAAAGCGGCTCGTCAGCGCGCTTGATGCGGCGCTGGCCCAGCTCCCGGACGCCCCCTTCGCGCGGCCGCGCCTGGCATACGCCGCCGGGGGGCCCCTCGACCAGGCGGAACTCGCAACCGCGCTGCGCGAATCCCGCCGCCGCGACCGCGCGGCGCAGCGCACCCTCATCGGCCCGCACCGCGACGAACTTGGCGTAACTATGGATGCGAAGAACCTCCCCGCCGCCGAATGTTCGACCGGCGAGCAGAAGGCGATGCTGATCGCGATAACCCTCGCCCATGCCGGGCTGCTGGGCACCGATCGCCCCCGCCTGCTCCTGCTCGACGAGGTTGCCGCGCATCTCGATCCGTTGCGCCGCGCCGCGCTGTTCGAGCGGTTGCGCGGAGGCGCAGCGCAGGTCTGGCTGACGGGCACGGAGCTTGCGCCATTCGAGGCGCTGGCCGGCGAAGCAGCGGTGTGGCGAGTGAGCGAAGGTTCGGTGGAGCGAGTCAGCTAGCTGCGCTTCACCGCCCCGGCCACTTCATCCACCGTTGCTGCAACGATCTCCTCAATCCCGGCCGCAGTCGGATGGACGTGATCCTGCTGCACCAGATCGGGCTTGTCGGCTACCGCCTGCAAAAAGAACGGTACCAGCCCAGCCTGATATTTTCGCGCAAGCGCCGGATAGATTGCATCGAAATCGGTGCGGTAGTCGCTGCCCAGATTGGGCGGCGCGAGCAGGCCCATGAGCAGCGGGGGAATTTTGCGGTGCCGCAGTTCGCTCAGGATCGCGTCGAGATTGGCGCGCGTCTGGGCCGGCGGCAGACCGCGCAACAGGTCGTTCCCGCCCAGGCTGATGATCACCAAGTCGGGCGGCTGCTGCTGGCTGCCAAGGGAAAAGGCAAGCCGCGCCAGCCCGCCTGCCGAAGTATCGCCGGACACGCCGGCATTGGCGATCCGGGCATTGATCCCGCGCGCGCGCAACGCCGTCTCCAGCCGAGCCGGATAGCTTTCGCCCCGCCTCAGCCCGTAGCCTGCGAACAGGCTGTCACCCAGCGCGAGGATGCGGATTTCGCGGCCCATCACCGGCACTTCCAGCGCGGGCGAGGCGCTGGCGGTTGCCGCTGGCTGCAACGCAGGCTCCGTGCGCTCGCCGCAGCCCGCCAGCGCCAGCGCCGCCAAGACGGGCGCACAACACAATTTCATACATGTGTCTCCTTGCCGGGCGGCGACTAGCTATGCCATCTGGCCCGTGTGACAAGTGCTCCCCCTGCAATTGCAGCGAAAAACCTGACTTTGACCCTGGGCAGCGGCGAAGCCTCCGTCGAAATTCACAAGGGCATCGACCTCACTGTCCCGCAAGGTCAGGCGCTGGCGCTGCTCGGCCCGTCGGGTTCGGGCAAGAGTTCGCTGATGGCGGTGCTGGCCGGGCTTGAGCGCGCGACTTCGGGCACGCTTACCGTCGCCGGCGAGAACTTCGCGGAGATGGACGAAGACGCACTGGCGCGCGCACGGCGGGGCCGTATCGGTATTGTCCTGCAAGCGTTCCACCTGCTGCCGACCATGACCGCGCTGGAAAATGTCGCCACCCCGCTGGAACTTGCCGGCATGGATGGCGCTACCGAGCGGGCCATGGATCAGCTGGAAGCCGTCGGC
>JANONQ010000340.1:0-3367 GCA_031420935.1 Novosphingobium sp.
AGCGTGCAGCCCGGCGAGCTTCGCTATTGCAGCAAGCGCCCTTCGTCGTCGATCAGCACCAGTTTTGTGGGGAACGTGCTGCCCCAGACCCAGAGCACCATGTTCAAGTCCTCACCGGTTGACCCCTTGGCAAAGCTCGGCACCCGCAGCCCCGCATAGCCGTCGGCGATCAGCTTTTCTGCGAGGATCTGCGTCGGCGTCTTGCCAAGTGCCCGCATCTGCAACCGCCAGTCTTCGGCCACGAGATCGGCGGGCGTCATGTCGTACGCGCCCAGCGCATCGGCATCGGAGGCATCAAAGACCGGGGTGATGTCGGCCTCGTAGGAGACCAGCGTGGTCGGCTGAAGCGTGCCGATCTGGTTGGCCTCCCGGATCGCTGTCATCACCGACAGCGCGGTGTAGAGCGCGGGAATGCCCTTGGGGTTGAAACGCCCGCCATGCAGCCGGGCACCTTCGCCGGATAGCGGTTCGCGGGCACGGATCGGGTTGAGCGCCCGGTAGAGAAGACCCTGATAGCGCATCCGTCAGGCGTAGATGCCAGCGTCGACCGCGTCGATATACTCCAGCACATCGGCAGCGTGACCCTCGCGGACGAGCTGCATCGCCGTCAGCCCGCCAAAACCCGCCAGCGGTTCCGAACGGTACCAGGCATAGGCGATCAGCGCGGAGCCAAAGCGCGGCTCGACCCGGTTCAGGATCTCGACCATTTCGCGCAGCCGCTTCTGGGTCTTGGGGCTGGCGATCCGGTCCTGCCGCATGACGGCATCGCGGCCGAGGCCGACGGTGCGGGCAACCTCGTCCAGCGTGGTGCGCAGGGCGGTGGCGATCCGGCCGGGGGCGAACCGGCCATCTTCGGCAAAGGATTCGAGACTCATATGCGGCTCCATCAATGATGACTTAACTTAGCGCCAGTCTGTGTGGCAATCAAGCCGCCTTGGTCAAGTCTCCGTCCCCCCGATCAATGCACACCCCGCGCCCGCAATCGCTCCGGCGTGACGAGGCCGCGTGACAGCATCGCGTCGCGGATTGTGTTACTGATGGTGTTGGCGGGCAGGAACCCGTCCGAATTAACCATGTCGGCGTAGAAGGCTGCCTTTTGGTCGTCGCTGGGACGGGGTGCGTCATTGGGCTTGGGCTGTCGTTTGGCTGTTTGGCCGCTGGATTTCGCCACTGCAGCTTGCGCATCACTCTTGGCGGCGCGCACCATCGTCCGGTCGAGCGCCTTTGGCCCATCGGGCGGGGCAGGGTGGTCCCTCCGGCTTTCTGTGGCAGCCTCGATGATCCGGTCCTCGGACAGGCCGAGGTCGTCGACCCACCGGCGCACATGGGTCCGGGCTGGCCAGCCCTGCCACCAGGCGGGCAGAGCGCCGTTCGGGTCAAGGCCCAGCGCGGTCAGCAGGTCTGCGAAGAAACGATCAAAATCGATCTCGCGCGCAGCTGCGTCCTCCTCCTCCTTTACAGGTTTAGTTAAGGGTTCCCTTACAAGGTTATACTCCGGATTCCGGAGATGGCTTTGGGGAAAATCCGGAGATGGAACGCCCGGAAATCCGGAGATGGCTCCATCTGGTGATTCCAGAGATGGGTCGTCAATTTCTTCCATGATTTCAACAAAGCCATCTGCGGATTCCGGAGCTGGTTCCTGCGGAAATCCGGCCTCGAACGCCAGGATGTATCGGGTGGGCTGGCGGCGGTGGTTGTGCGGATTTTGGGTGCGGGTGCGGTGGATCAGGCGCAGGTTTTCCAGCGTCGCCAGATGCTCGTTCAGGGCGGAGATCGACATTTCAGCGTCCTCGGCCAGCCGCGCTTGCGTCGGGAAACACCCGAAATCCGGGTTGTGCCGGTCGCAGAGGAACCACAGCACGATCTTGGTGGCAGGTTTCAGCCCGCGCTGCTGGATGGCCCAGGTGGTGGCGGCGTGGCTCATGGGCGATCTCCGGACATGGAAAAAGGCCCGGTGATGAACACCGGGCCGGACAAGGTGGGGCGGGGTCAGAAACGCTTGGGTCGGGCGGTTCCGTGGGGGGGCAGGGCCGGGCCGGGTGGCCGCGGCGTTGGTCAGATTGCGGGCGCGCACTCAGACGCAGGGTGCGCACCTGCGAACCGCGCACCCAAAGGTGCGAACCCAGAAAAAATGTTTGACGCTAGAGGCTTAACGCGCCTCTGCCCCCCGCATACAGGTCCAGCCAGGGTGGAACCAAGGCCGGGGGAGCGAGGGGCAGCGCCTGATAGGGGCTTGGGGAAACGGTCGATCTGTCGCCCATATGGTGCACCAGCCTATCGCTTTTATGCCTCAGAACCGGAAGAAATGTCTCGCCTGAAGTTCAACGTGTTCTGCGGGTTATCCTGCGTGTTCACCACGGGCTCAAACGGGATTGCGCCGGGTTCATCCGGCACCCTCAGCTTGCGCTTTGTTTTCGTTTGGGAATTCAGCTTCTTTGCAATCGTCAAAAGCGCCGCTGCCCAGCGCCGCCAGGCGTTTGATCGCACCACCCCGGCGCGAATGCAGACTTGGCGCCAACGCATGCCGTCTGCCCGCAGCCAAACGATCCGGGCAGGCGCCGGACAATGGCCGCCATCAGGGCGATGCGCTTGTCAGCGTCGTCCTGCCGCATTTTTCCCGCCCGGACGCGGGACCAATAGACCTGCTTCCGTAGGTCCAGCTCGCGCTGGGCCTCGGCAATCAGCGCCGTGACCGGGGGCGCGCCGTTGGGGGTGATCTGTGCCATGATCGCCCCCTCAACGCCGACCAGCTACGGCACGGCTGACACCCGTCTTGCGGGCCTCCTGCTCGCGCAGCCAGTCGCGGACGGCCTCCATGCGGTAGAGCACCTTGCGCCCCACCCGGACGCAGGGCGGGCCCATGCGCCGGGTCTCCCAGCGCTGCAGGGTATCGACCGACAGCGTCAGCTCACGGGCGAGATCGGTCCGGTTCAGCCAGCCGACAAGCAGGCCAGTATCCACGTCAGGTGCGGTATCGTCGGAAGCGCTTAAGCCAATCTTTTTCATGTGTTTTCTCCCTGCCCGGCGCTCCCCGATCGGTGCGCTAAAATCGGTCAGGGGAGACAAGCACGGCCATGGCACCGGCAAAGAGGCAGAAACCGGCAGAAACAAACCGGCAATTCTGCCGGTCGAATTATCCACCGTTTTCGGATGGGCGCTCTCGGATTTCACTTTGAACAAACGGGCAACTCTGACAACTTCGGGAAGAGCAGTTCACAACCAGAATCGCCAAATGGTCACCCCCGCTGAGAGGTTGGGGGCAGGCTTCGTGCGCTACGAAGCTGCGGTCATATTGGGGGTCGCAACAGGAGGCAGGCATGGCGTTTCCGGCGCAGTATTTCTATTCGATTCTTGATGTTGCAGGGCG
>JANONQ010000341.1:0-6592 GCA_031420935.1 Novosphingobium sp.
TTCATTTTCCGCGCCCTTGGGGGAGCGATCCTCCAGCCGCCGGCCGCCCTTGCCAATGCCGTGGCTGATGAAGCTGACCGCATCGAGCCGGCTCATGTCCTGCTGCTGGAGGAAATAGACCGCATAGCTGTCACGCTCGGAGAACAGCGCGACCAGCACATTGGCACCAGTCACCGTATCCTTGCCCGAGGACTGGACATGGAGGATGGCGCGCTGGATCACCCGCTGGAAACCGGCGGTGGGGGCCGGATCGCCCTTTTCCTTGGTTTTGAGCGACTGATATTCCTGATCGAGATATTGCCGAACGACATCGCCGAGATCGCCAAGCTCGACGCCGCAAGCCTGCATCACCGCCGATGCATCGGGATCGTCGATCAGCGCCAGGAGCAAATGCTCCAGCGTTGCATATTCATGGCTCCGGTCGGAAGCATGGGCGAGCGCGGCGTGCAGCGTCTTCTCAAGGGTTTGGGCGAAGCTAGGCATTTAGGACACTTTCGCTATTTGATGTGAAGCCCCGGGAAACCGGTAGAATGAGCAGGTTTGGTTAACATAACCTATATGGGCACCCCCCGGTTCAATGCGAGGGGCAGAAAAAGTCATAGCTTCGGTTTGAACAGGGCGTCGGCCGCTTGCATGTGGGCCTGAGCCTTGTCGCGGTGGGTGCGCACCCGGACAATCTCGGCTTCGAGCTGGGCGATACGCGCGTCGAGTTCGTTCCGCGAATAGCTGTCGAGACGTTCGCCGCCCAACAAGCTGGCGGCATCGCCGCGGGGTCTCGGGCGGTCGTCGTCATCCATAACACCGGAGCATCGGACGCTGGGTGCTTGCTGTCAACGGGGCAGGAAGCTAGATCGCCACACAGTGACCCAACTGCAACAGGGTCCGGACCAAGGGGCTGAAATGACGGCGAACCTTCCGGAATCAATGACGGCAATCGGCTTCGATGCGCCTGGCGGCCCAGAAGTTCTGCGCGCGCAGAGCCTGCCCGTGCCGCGCCCGGGGGCTGGCGAGGTGCTGGTGAAAGTCGCCTTCGCCGGGGTCAACCGGCCCGATGTCGCGCAGCGTATGGGAAGTTATCCACCGCCGGCTGGCGCCTCGCCGATCCCCGGCCTCGAAATTGCCGGCACTGTCGTGGCGGCGGGAGAAGGGGACGCAGGGCTGCTCAACGGCCAGCAGGTCTGCGCGCTGGTAACGGGCGGCGGTTACGGCGAATATTGCCTGGCCGACGCGCGTCACTGCCTGCCGGTCCCGCCCGGGCTTTCCCTGGCTGAGGCGGCGGCGCTGCCCGAAACGCTGTTTACCGTCTGGCACAATGTCTTTGAGCGCGGCTGGGCGGGCGAGGGCGAGACGATCCTGGTCCACGGCGGCACCAGCGGCATCGGCACCATGGCGATCAGCCTTGGCCGCTTGTTCGGCCTGAGGGTCATCGTAACCTGCGGGGGCGAGGCAAAATGCGCAGCGGCGCGCGAACTGGGTGCGGCGCATGCGATTGACTACAAGTCGACCGATTTCGTCGCCGAAGTGGCGCGGATCACCGGTGGCAAGGGCGTCAACCTGGTGCTCGATATGGTCTCGGGCGATTACGTCCCGCGCAACCTCAAATGCCTGGCCGAGGATGGCCGCCACGTCACCATCGCCATTCTCGGAGGGGCCAGAGCGGAATTGAACATGGCGGTGGTGATGAGCCGGAGGTATACTCTTACCGGCTCAACTCTGCGGCCGCGCTCATCCGAATTCAAGGCACTGCTGGCGCAGGAGATTGCCGCGCAGGTCTGGCCCTTCGTCGAAAGCGGCCAGCTGCGACCGGTCATGGACCAAATATTCCCGCTGGCGCAGGCCGCCGCGGCGCATGCGCGGATGGAAGCGGGTGAGCATGTGGGGAAGATCGTGCTGGCGGTGAATTAAGACAGCGCAAGCTCTGACCAATAAGCATAGACATGCAAGGTAAGGCAACTCTTGCCGTTGCTCGCGCAATGCCCTACACCCTTCCGCATACGGCCGCTCCGCAAGGGGCGGCCCTTATTGTTTCTGCCGGAGAAAACCCTTGACCCAACCCGCCCCGCTTATGCCGCATGCTACGGCTTCCTGGCTTGTCGACACCACCGCGCTGACCTTCGAGCAGATTGCGGAATTCTGCGCAATCCACATCCTCGAAGTGCAGGCGATGGCTGACGATCTGGCCAGCAGCAAATACACCGGCCGCGATCCGGTGCGCGCTGGCGAGCTGACCATGGCCGAGATTGAGCGCGGGCAGGCCGATCCCGGCTATTCGCTGAAAATGCAGAAGGCGCCGGTCAATGTCAGCCGCACCAAGGGACCGCGCTACACGCCGGTGTCCAAGCGGCAGGACAAGCCCGATGGAATTGCCTGGATCCTGCGCCATCATCCGGAAATTTCCGACGCGCAAATCGGCAAGCTGATCGGCACCACCCGCAACACCATCTCGGCGATCCGTGACCGCAGCCATTGGAACATCTCCAATATCCAGCCCAAGGATCCGGTGACGCTTGGCCTGTGTTCGCAGCGCGAACTCGACGGCATTGTCGCCCGGATGGCGAAAAAGGCCGGTCTCGACGATCAGGCTGGCGACGACGCGCGGCTGGGCGACGACCGCGAGGCGCTGATCGAGGAATTGCGCGCTGAACGCGAAGCCGCGCTCAAGGTTGCGGGCGAGGCGGCGCAGGAAGCCGAGGCCGCGGCCTGGCTCGAAGCCAAGCGGATGTCGGAAACCGCCGGCGAGGGGTGATTTCCCCAGCGTGCCTAGGGCTTAGCTTCCCCTTGCCCTGCCCGGTTTGAACCGCCAAGCTGCGGCGATGGATGAGGGTGGTTTTTCCGAACCTTGGGGCACGTTCTATGCGCACCCCTGCGCCTGGGAGCAGACGTTCCCACCGCTGGCGATGACCGAGCTGTTCGCCGCCAGCGTCGCCGCCCACCCCGACCGGGTGCTGAGCGATTTCTACGGCCGGACCACCAGCTACGCCGCCACTATGGCCGAGGCGCGCGCCTTTGCTGCCGGATTGCAGGCGTTCGGCATCGCCAAGGGTGACCGGGTCGGCTTGTTCTTGCCCAACGTGCCGATCTACCTCGCTGCTTATTTTGGCGCGATGCTGGCGGGCGCCGTGGTGGTCAACTTCTCGCCGCTTTACACCGCTGCGGAGCTGGAAGCCCAGGTCGCCGATTCGGGCGCGCGGCTCCTGGTGACGCTCGACAGTTCGGCACTGCTGCCGACGGCGCTGACGGTTTTGCGCGATTCGCGGCTGGAACTGCTGGTCGTTGGCCGGCTGGCCGAAATGCTGCCGCTGGTGCAAAGCGTCGGCCTCCGGTTGTTTCGGCGCAGTCAGCTTACACCGCTGCCGCATGCGCCCGATGTGGTGGGTTGGCGCGGCATGTTGCGGCGTGACGCTCCCCGGCCCGTCGCTATCGACCCGCTGGTAGACCTTGCGCTGCTGCAATATACCGGCGGCACCACCGGCACGCCCAAGGGCGCCATGCTCACCCACCAGAACCTGTCAGCCAATGCCCGGCAGATCAAGGCGATCGACCCGCATAAGGAGGAGCGCGACGTCATCGTCGGGGTGCTGCCCTTCTTCCATATTTTCGCCAACGCCTGCGTGCTCAACCGGACGGTCGCGGACGGCGGCACTATCGCCATGTTGCCGCGCTTCGATGCCGGGCAATGTCTCAAGGCCGTAGCGCGCACCCGCGCTACATCGATGCCCGGCGTGCCAACCATGTATCAAGCGCTGCTCGACCATGGCGACCTCGCGCAGACCGATTTCACCTCGCTGCGCGCCTGCATCTCGGGCGGTGCGCCCTTGCCGCTGCAGGTCAAGCAGCGCTTCGAGGCGGCGACCGGGGCCAAACTGATCGAAGGCTACGGTCTGACCGAGTCTTCAGGCGTGGTCTCGAGCAATCCCTATGAGAGCGGGGAGCGGCCGGGGACCATCGGCCACCCGCTGCCGGCCACGCATCTGCGCCTGCTCGACAAGGAAGACCCCAGCCATGATGCCCCTCCCGGCGAGCCGGGCGAACTGGCGATCCTGGGGCCGCAGGTGATGCTGGGCTATTGGAACCGGCCCGAAGCGGATGCCGATGTGTTTGCCTTGCGCGGCGAGGAACGCTGGCTGCGCACCGGCGACATCGCCACGATCGACGCCGAGGGCTACATCCGCATCGTCGATCGCAGCAAGGACATGATCGCCGTCGCCGGTTACAAGGTGTTTCCCAGCCAGCTGGAAGCGGTGCTGCGCGAAAATCCGGTGGTTAAGGAGGCCGCAGTGATCGGCGTGCCCGACGATTATCGCGGCGAAAGCCCACGCGCCTATGTCACCCTGCAGCCAGGCGCCACGACGAGCGGCGCGGAGCTGAAGGATTGGGTGAATTCCCGGCTCGGCAAGCATGAGCGGGTCGACGATGTCGTTATTCGCAAGAGTTTGCCGACGACCATGGTCGGCAAGCTCGATCGTAAGGCGCTCAGGGCGGAATTGGCGGCGGCGGGGTGAACGCCGCCAAAACCTTCGTGCTAAAAGTGCGAACCGGGCTTTCCCGGCCCGCAGTCTACAGGGCCGAACTCGCCACTAACAGCAAGGGTTCGCTAGAACCGTCCGCCTTGGAACCAGCGCCTTGCGAAGCAGCGCGGACCGAGATGCGGCCATCGACCTGTGCGCCGGGCTCGATTGTCAGCGCATCGTAATAGACATCGCCGGCAATCCTGGCCGATTTAAGGATCACCAACTCGCCTGCGCTGATCGTGCCCCAGACCCTGCCGGCAAGCCGGGCGGAACCAGCACTTACTGCACCGATGATCTCGCTGGCCTCGCCCTGGACCAGCGTTGCACAGGTAACGTCGCCTTCGATGCTGCCTTCGATGTGGAGATCGGACTCGGCAATGATATCGCCCCGGATAGTGGTGTCTGGACCCAGGATCGAAAAGCCGGGCGCGCCCATCGAGCGGTTACCCGGCGACTGAAACTGCGGATGCGATGCTGGTTTTTTGGGAAACATGCGTTGCTGCCTCGAGAAAAGGACGGGGATTTACGGGCCGATCATGGATTCGAACTTCGAAATGAAGATGCGGTCCGGTCGAGCGGCCAGAATTACCAATCGATCCGATGGCGCTGCCGGCCAAAACCTGGTCGCCGCGATGGGTACGGAATGCGGACATATGGGCATAGCGGGTCATCAGGCCGTTGCCATGGTCGATCTCGACGCAATTGCCATAGCCTGGCTTGACCCCGGCAAAGGCAACCCTGCCCTTGGCCGCGGCATAGATCGGCGCACCGTAGGGGCCGCGGAAGTCAAGACCGGCATGGAATGCAGCGCCGCCCGTGAATGGATCGGCGCGGTAGCCGAAGCCGGATGAGATGTAATCCATCCGCGCCGGCAAATATTGCGGTAACATGGTAAGGCTGCGTTCAAGCGCGGTCATCCGGGCAAGACTGAGACCCAATCGTTCGAAACGTCCATCCAGCTTGACCTGTGCCGAACCAAACAGCGGGATCAGGGGACCGCCCTGGGCGCTGGTGTCGTTGCGGGCTGCGAGCATTGCTGCCGGGCTCAAGCCCAATTTGCGGATAAGGGCGGAGGCACGGGCGGCGCGGCGGTCAGCGAGTTTGGTCAGACGTTCGGCGAAGGCAAGCTGGCGGGCCTCGATCCGGGCCAGACCTGCCGCCCCGGGCACCGCCGCACTGACTTTCGCCACCGTGCGCGCGGCTTCCTTGCTGCTGTCGGAGACAGTTTCGCCGGCCTGCTGGTCGTTTGGCAATGTGCCGACATGGACCTGTACGAGCTTTTCCATGGCCTCTTGCCGCTGCGTGAGATCGGACGCTACCGTGTCGATCCCCTTGCGATAGGCTGTGACGCGGCTTTCGGCGTTCACCACCCTGGCTTCCCGGTTGAGCAGATCGATCCTGTCGCTGCTCGTCATCGTTCGTGACAGCGCCATTGTCGCCATGGCGGCAAGCCAGCTGAGCAGCAACATCGCGGCCACCAGGGTGGCAACCATTTGTAACTGGGACGAAATCGTAATGAATCGGACATGCCCCTGCGAACGCATGAAAAACTCGCGGTCGGGGAAGTAGCGGCGCAAGCGATTTTGCCAACCGCCCACGGTTACATTTTTCACACTCCGACCCCGCTTGTTTTGCTCTAGGACACGCGGCCGGTAGCAGCAGTGAAGCAGTCTGGCGAATCGACGCGCCGCGTGGCACATTCGATTCACGGTGAAGTGCGCGTTCCATAGGTTGAACCGAGCAATGAATTGGAACTATATCGGCGGCCGCGTTGGCCAACTTGCAATTGGGATATCGTCAAGCCGGTGACATTTTGCTTGGCAGCTGTTAGGCAGCGCCATGTCCGCACTTCAACAACCCGCCGAATCTCCGCTGGAACTGGTCCGCCGCCTTGCCTTGGCAGGGCGCCAGGCTCAGCGAGTGCTGGCGAAACTCTCCGCCGAGACCAAAGCCGCAGCCCTCTGCGCTGCTGCCCAGGCTCTGCGCGATGCCGAGGGCGAAATCCTTGCCGCTAACGCTCGCGATATGGCTGCCGGGGAAGCCAGTGGCCTTACCGGGGCCATGCTCGACCGGTTGAAGCT
>JANONQ010000342.1:0-1813 GCA_031420935.1 Novosphingobium sp.
CATGTCGCGCATCTGCCCCGACTTGCCCTTATAGCTCAGCCGGATCGCGCCGCCTTCCAGCCGGACATGGCGCATGCGCAGGGTCGAGGCGCCGAAGCTGCCATTCTCGCGCGCATAGGCGTCATTGCCGACCCGCACCCGACCGATATCAAGCAGCCGCACCAGTGCCGCGAGCGTGCGTTCCCGGCTGACACTGCGGCTGCGCAGCGCTTCGTCGACCCGTTGCCGCATCGCTGGCAGCGCCTCGCCGAACTGCGGGCACAGTGAGAATTTATCGGCCTCACGCGCGGCGCGGAAGTCCGGGTGATAGCGGTATTGTTTGCGGCCACGCGCGTCGAAGCCGGTCGACTGGATGTGTCCCGCCGGATCGGGGTTGAACCAGCAGCGCTCATAGGCCGGCGGCATGCCGACGGCGTGCAGCCGGTCGATTTCGTCGCGGTTCGCGATGCGCTCGTCAGTGGGGCCATAATAAGCGAAATGCCGGCCACGCCGGCGGCGGGTGATGCCCGGTTCGCTGTCGTCGGCATAGTTCAGGTTGACCCTGACCGGGCGACTATCTTCCTGCGACGATCCAATTGCGCCGTGCAATCTCGTTCTCCTCTCACCCGCAAACGAGCAAATTGGGACAAGGCTCCGAATGTCGGGAGCAAAATCCCGGTTGGCGGGTTTCTCGCCAGACCGGAACACCCGAGGAGATCAAAATGCCGCGCAAACCCACTGCCGGAAACGGGGGCGAGAATCACCAGACCACCGGCACTATGGCCGGCGCGCCGCCGCTGACGAACAATCAGGGCATGCATGTCTCGGACAACCAGAACCAGCTGAAAGCGGGCGCGCGCGGGCCGGTGCTGCTGGAGGACTTTGTCGTGCGCGAGAAAATCTTCCACTTCGATCACGAGCGCATTCCCGAGCGCATCGTCCATGCCCGCGGCTCGGCGGCGCATGGCTATTTCGAGGCGACTGAGGATATTTCCGATCTCTCCAAGGCGGCGCTGTTCGCCAAGGGCACCCGCACGCCGGTGTTCACCCGCTTTTCCACCGTGGCGGGCGGTGCCGGCTCGGTTGATACCCCGCGCGACGTGCGCGGCTTCGCGGTTAAATTCTACACCAGCGAGGGCAATTGGGACCTGGTCGGCAACAACATCCCGGTGTTTTTCATTCAGGATTCGATCAAGTTTCCCGACCTCATCCATTCGGTGAAAATGGAAGCCGACCGGGGTTACCCGCAGGCCGCCAGCGCGCACGACACCTTCTGGGATTTCATCGGCCTGATGCCGGAATCGACCCATATGATCATGTGGGCAATGTCGGACCGCACGATCCCGCGTTCGTTGCGTACCATGCAGGGCTTCGGCATCCACACCTTCCGGCTGATCAACGATGCCGGCAAATCGACCTTCGTCAAATTCCATTGGAAGCCGAAACAGGGAATGGCCTCGACCACGTGGGACGAAGCGGTAAAAATCGCCGGGGCCGACCCGGATTTTCACCGGCGCGATCTGTTCGAGGCGATCGAACGCGGCGCCTTTCCGGAATGGGAGCTGGGCATCCAGGCCTTTGACGAGGCTTTCGCCGACAGCCTGCCCTATGATGTACTCGATGCCACCAAGCTGATTCCCGAGGAAGTGCTGCCGGTGCGGATCATCGGCCGGATGGTGCTCGACCGCTCGCCCGACAATTTTTTCGCCGAGACCGAGCAGGTCGCATATTGCCCGGCCAACATCGTGCCCGGCATCGATTTCTCCAACGACCCGCTGCTGCAGGGCCGGCTGTTCAGCTATCTCGATACGCAGCTTAAGCGGCTGGGCAGCAC
>JANONQ010000343.1:0-3115 GCA_031420935.1 Novosphingobium sp.
CGCTCAAGCTGGTGCCCGAGGGCATCGAGGGCCAGGTGCCGTTCAAAGGCCCGGCGCGCGATGTCATTCACCAGCTGGTCGGCGGCATCAAGGCGGCGATGGGCTACACCGGATCGTCGACCATCGAGGAGCTGCGGACCAGGGCGCAATTCGTGCGCATCACCAACGCCGGCCTGCGCGAGAGCCATGTGCATGACGTGACGGTGACCCGGGAAGCGCCGAATTATCCGACGCGGTGAATTTAGCGCTGCGCAAGGCGAGCCGCGTTCATGACCCCTCCAGCCCGCGTCCAGGCCGCCATCGAAATCCTCGACCTCGTGATCGCCTCCGCCCGTTTCAACGGTCCGCCGGCCGACCGTATCATTGCCGACTGGTTCCGCAGCCATCGCTTTGCCGGCAGCGGCGACCGCCGGGCGGTGCGCGAGCTGGCCTATCAGGCGATCCGAGCCTGCGGCGAGCTGCCAGTCAGCGGCCGGTCGGCGATGCTGCGCCTGGCGCAAGGCGATTACGCGCTGGCGGAGCTGTTTGACGGTTCGCGCCATGCGCCCCCGCCGATCGACCCAGCCGAGCCGATAGCCGCCGCCGGTCTCGCGCCGGATTGGCTGGCGGCGGCGCTGGCCGTTTCCGGTATTGCCGGCGAGGAGGCCGAAGGGCTGCTGTCGCGCGCCCCGCTTGATCTCAGGGTCAACACGCTGAAAGGCGAGCGCGCTGACCTCGACCTTCCCACCGACGCGGCACCGACGCTCGCCCGAAACGGCATCCGCCTGCCCTTTGGCACGCAGGTCGAACAATGGGAGGCCTACCGCGCGGGCCGGATTGAAATTCAGGACAGCGCCTCACAACTGGTGTGCGAAGCGCTTGGCGCGCAGCCGGGCGAAACCATCGTCGACCTTTGCGCCGGGGCTGGCGGGAAGACGCTGGCGCTGGCGGCGGCGATGGAAAACCGGGGCCGGCTGATCGCTTGCGACATCGATCGCGGGCGGCTTTCGCGCCTCGGCCCACGGGCGGTGCGGGCCGGGGCGACGATGATCGAGATGCAGCTGCTCGATCCGGGCCGCGAGGCGCTGGCACTCGGGCCATGGCAGGGCGCCGCGGATGCTGTGCTGGTCGACGCGCCATGCTCGGGCACCGGCATCTGGCGCCGCAATCCCGAAGCGCGCTGGCGGCTCAGTGAGGCGCGGCTCGCCGCCCATATTGCCACGCAGGCCCGGTTGCTCGATCTCGCCGCGAGCCTAGTCCGGCCCGGCGGGAGGCTGATCTACGCCACCTGCTCGCTGCTCGACGGCGAAGGCGCGGACCAGATTACCGCGTTCCTGGCGCGTCATTCCGATTGGCGGGCGGAACCGTTGCCGGTTCCCGCAGGTTTACCGCGTGGTTCAGGATTTCGCTTAACTCCGTATCACGATGGGACTGACGGGTTTTTCATCGCACGTCTATCGCAGATATGCTAAGTTATGCGCCGATGACCCGTCCTGTGCGACCATCGCGGAATGCTCTCAGGGAGATATTGATGCGTTATTACCCCGCCGCGCTTGCCCTTTCCCTGCTTGCCGGATTGTCGGCCAGCGCCGGCTTTTCATCCGCGCCGCAACCGGTCGATCCGCGTGCCGCAGCGCTGCTCGCGCAGGGCCGTGCCGATCTGACCGCAGGGCGCATCGACCCGGCGATCGACGCTTATGAGGCGGCGCTGGCCATTCACCCAGGCAGTGTCTCGATCCTGCTCGATCTGGCCGAAGCGACCCGCCGGCAGGGCATGCAGGGCAAGGCGCTGCATTATTACCGCGAGGCACTGAAGGCCGATCCGCAGAATCTGCTGGCGATTTCAGGTGAAGGTGCGGCGCTGGTCGAAAAGGGCGCGGTCGAAAAGGCGCGGCGCAATCTCGCCCGGCTCCAGGGCCTGTGCGGCGATACGTGCGAGCCATCCCGCCAGCTCGCCGCCGCCATCGCGAAAGGCCCCGCATTACGAGTGGTCACCGCCCAACAGGTGAAGCCGGCGCCGGTGGTTACGGAGAATTGAGGGGCGACGCTAAATCAGCTCGCGGAACTCATCCACTACCGCCCGATAAACCCGCTTCTTGAATGGGACGATAAGCTCCGGCAGCAGCTCCGGCGCGATCCATTGCCATTCGCAGAATTCCGCCGGATCATGCGCGTCGAGCCTGATGTCCTCGTCCTGCCCGGCGAAGCGGGCAAGCAGCCAGCTCTGCCGCTGGCCGCGATACTGGCCGTTCCACAGCTTGCCGACCAATTCCTCGGGCAGATCGTAGAACAGCTCTTCGCGCATCTGTCCGATCAGCGTGACGTGGCGTTCGGAAACACCGGTTTCTTCCCAGAGTTCGCGAAAGGCGGCGGCGTGGAGATCTTCGCCGTCGTCGATGCCCCCCTGCGGCATCTGCCAGAAATCGCCCTCGCGGTTATCGATCCGCTTGCCAACGAAAGCGTGTCCATCGGCGTTGACCAGCATCACCCCAACGCAGGGGCGATAGGAAAGTGCAGAAATGTCGGTCACAGCGGCGGAATTTCCCATATTGAAGCGGCGATGTTCAGGCAAACGCAATGATTTTGGGCACAAGTTGCCTGCAGGTCCATTAGGCGGTCGATTGCCGCTTGACTAGCGGGACGCAGGGGCGTTTTGCCTATGTACTCATTTGTACCCTGACAGATTTTCTGAATTGTAGGTTCGCGCAGGGAGCCTAAATGGGCAGACGAGCGGTAATCAATTGCCGCTGACAGAGGATGGAAATGGCGACGATCCTGGCAGACAGCACTTCCGCGGCAAGTCCGCGCGGCTCCGCACCGCCCGAAGCGGTCGTAGTCCGTTTCGCCGGCGATTCCGGCGACGGCATGCAGTTGACGGGGGGGCAGTTCACCCTGTCGACCGCGTTGGCCGGCAACGACCTTGCTACCTTTCCCGATTTTCCGGCGGAAATCCGCGCGCCGCAGGGCACCTTGTTTGGCGTTTCAGCGTTTCAGATCAATTTCGGCTCGATCGACATCACCACCGCCGGCGATGCGCCCGATGTGCTCGTGGCGATGAACCCGGCGGCGTTGAAGACCAATGTCAACGCGCTCAAGCCCGGCGGACTCATCATCGCCGATACCGGCGAGTTCACCA
>JANONQ010000344.1:0-5187 GCA_031420935.1 Novosphingobium sp.
GTGCTGCTGACGCCGTTGCTGCTGCGGGCCATGCCGATCCCCGCCGAGGCGGCATTGGCGCTCGCCGGTGCCGGTGCGCCGGCTGCTGGCCCGGTGCCCGGCATCGGCGATTTCATAGCGTCGCTGGTGCCCGCCAATGTCCTGGCAGCGGCAGCGCAGGACGCGATGCTGCCGGTAATCCTGTTCACCGCGATGTTCGCTCTCGCCGCAACACGCCTGACGCAAGCGCCGCGCCGCGTGCTGACCGGTCTCGCTGAAGCGTTGGCCGGGGCGATGATGGTGATCATCGGCTGGGTGCTGGCGCTGGCGCCGCTCGGTGTCTTCGCGCTGGCGCTGGGGGTGGCGGCGAGCAGCGGGACGTCGGCCATCGCCGCGCTGGCGCATTATATCGCGGTGGTGAGTTCCATCGGCGCGGTAGTGCTAATCGCCGCCTACGGCGTTGCTATTGGCCTCGCGCGCCAGAGCCCCGGCAGCTTCGCCCGCGCCGTGGTGCCAGCGCAGGCGGTGGCGATCTCCACCCAATCCTCGCTCGCCAGCCTGCCGGCGATGCTCGCCGCCTGCCGCCGGCTGGGGCTGCGGGAGACCAGCGCCGAATTCGTCCTGCCGCTCGCCGTCGCCCTGTTCCGCGCGACCAGCCCGGCGATGAACCTTGCCGTCGCGATCTATGTGGCGAAACTTTCCGGTGTGGCGCTGACCCCGGCGGCGTTGGCGGCGGGAGTCGCGGTAGCCATGCTGACGACGCTCGGCTCACCCTCGCTGCCCGGCACGATCAGCTTTGTCACGTCGATCGCCCCGATCGCGCTGGCGATGGGCGTGCCGCTCGGCCCGCTGGCGCTGTTGGTTGCGGTGGAGATGCTGCCCGACATCATGCGCACGCTGGGCAATGTGACGATGGATGTGGCGGTGACGGCGGTAGTGGACCGAAGGAGCTGACAGGACCTTCTTTAACCTGCCTCGTCACCCTGAACTTGTTTCAGGGCCCATTTCCCGGTCCAACCCGCAGCGGCAGGAAAGGCCCAAACCGCGCTGATGATTTTCGCCTGAGGCAGCTGAAGGTGCGGCACAATGGATCCTGAAACAAGTTCAGGATGACGAAATTGGATGGGGCGGTTCGTTGACGATATCCCCTCAAGGAAGAGAGGATTTACAGCGCCTTCTCGTAGATGTTGTATTCTCGATTTACCTTGCTGCCGATGGCGTCCGCGATGGCGTTCATTCCCTGGTTGTCGTCGAGCACCCAGCCGATCTCGCTGCGCTTGCCGCCATAGCGGCTTACAGCTGCGCGGCGGATCCGCTCTATCATCATGAAGGCGAGCTGGCTGGCGATACGCGACGCCTGCAACCTTTTACGCACGCCCATCAGCGGCACGCGCATATCGGCGTTGGTCGGCTTCCACAGCCACAGACCGAGCCTCAGCCAGCCGAACAAAGAAGGCTTTCCGTCCTTACCATTAAACCGCTTGAGCACTTTGTTGGCGTCCGGCAGTGTCATCATGAAGGCGACCGGTTCGCCGTCCAGTTCGGCCACCATCATCAGGTCGGCGTGCACCAGCGGCTTCAGCTTTTTGGCGGTAAAGGCAATCTCGCTGTCGGTGATCGGCACAAAGCCCCAATTGTCCGACCAGGCATCGTTGAGAATATCGAGCAGCAGACCCGCTTCCTCGGCATAGCGCTTCATGTCGATCTTGCGCACATTGATCCGGGGGTTCTTCTCGCCCGAGGCGACGATGCGCTGAATCAGCGGTGGGAACGGCTTGAGGATATCGAGGGCATAAGTTTTAAGACCCTTGGCGACCGTATAACCCAGCGGCTCGATCCAGCCCTGGTAGCGCGGCAAATTGTGCCCCATCATCACGGTCGGCGGATGGTCGTGACCTCTGACCAGCAGGCCCGGTTCCTCCCAGATCGACAGGCTGATCGGCGCGAGCACCCGGGTCATGCCCTGCGCCCGCAGCCAATCCTCGGCGGCGGCGATCAGCGACTGGGCGGCTGCCTGGTCCTCGGCTTCGAAGGCGCCCCAGTTGCCCGTGCCCGGACCCATCCCCTGTGCCGCCGGCGCGGTCAGCGCCAGCTCGTCGATATGCGCGGAGATGCGGCCGACTACCGCGCCGCCGCGCCGCGCGAGGAAATACTGGCAGCGGGCGTGTTCGTGGAAGGGATTGCCGCCGGGGGTGTATTTCTCGACCTCGTCGGCGCGCAGCTGCGGCACCCAATTAGGGTCGGCGGCGTTGATGCGATAGGCGAAGTCGATAAAGGCGTCCTTATCGCTCTTGGTGACGACAGGAGTAATGACTATGTCTGACGAGGTCACGATCATGCCTTTTTTTGACGCCACACCGCAGTGCGTATGCACCAGCCGCCTTGTCAAGTTGCCCGGTCCGTGTTGGCGGCGCTCAGCACGGCGCTGGGGGCGCAACCTGGAATCTTTGCATGAATGCCTATGAATCCCTTTCCCCGGCATCGGCGCAGGCGGCCGCGCCAGCCGCAGTTATCGCCGACGACATGGCGATGCTGCGCGCGGCGGCCGAGCTGACCCGCGACATTTCCGAGGCCCGGCCCTGGGTCTACTGGCCCGATATGCTGCTGTCCGCCGCGCTGGGCTATGCCGCGCTGGCCGGAGCCATCGTCTTGACCAACCCTTGGGCAGCGGCGGCCTCGGCTGCGGTCGCCGTGCTTTTGCTCTATCGCGCGCTGCTGTTCATCCATGAGCTGGCGCATATTCACCGCGACGCGCTGCCCGGCTTCCGGCTGGCGTGGAACCTGGCTGTCGGCATTCCGCTGCTTACCCCGTCTTTCATGTACGAGGGCGTCCATACCCTGCACCACGCCCGCACCCGGTATGGCACCGCCGAGGATCCCGAATATCTGTCGCTCGGCTTGATGAAGCCGTGGACGTTGCCCCTCTTCCTGGTGATCGCGGTATTCCTACCGCTGGCGCTGCTGCTGCGCGGCGCCCTGCTGGTGCCGCTGGGCGCGGTTGTCCCGCCGCTGCGGCGGTTGGTGTGGGCGCGCATCTCGTCGCTGGCGACCAACCCGGCGTTTCGCCGCCGCCCGCCCGAAGGCGAGCTGGCCCGCATGGTCGTCTGGCAGGAATTGGGCGTTTCGCTATGGTCGATGGCGCTGCTGGCGAGCCCCTGGTGGCTCGGGTGGCGCCCATTGGCGATTTCCCTGGCCGTCCTCGCGGGCGTAGCGGTGCTCAACCAGCTGCGCACTTTGGCGGCGCACCTGTGGACTAACGACGGCGAGCCGATGACGGTCACGGCGCAGTATCTCGATTCGGTCAATGTCCCGCCGCCCGAGCTGCTGGCGCTGCTCTGGGCCCCGGTCGGCCTCCGCTACCACGCCACCCACCACCTGCTGCCGAGCCTGCCCTATCACTCGCTGGCCGAGGCGCATCGCAGGCTGACGGCGCAGCTCGGCCCCGCATCGACTTATGCGGGGGGCAATTACCCCGGCCTCGCAACACTCCTCGCCCGGCTGGCGACAAGCACGATGCGCAGGGCCTGAGGCGGGCCGACAAGAGGGGTGCGGTTAATCTGACCAGGCTCGATTGTCCCCCTCCGAGGAAGTGGCCTGCCGAACGGGGTCTTGATCCGAGGCAAGTGGTCGCCCTATTCTTCGGTACGCACCAGCACCGTTTCGCCCACCAAGGCAAACAGCAGGAACGGCGCCCAGGCCGCAACCAGCGGCGGATAGCCGCCGAAATTGCCCATGGCCAGCGCGGCATTGTCGACCACAAAATAGGCGAAGCCCAGCGACATCCCGATGATCGAGCGGATCAACAGCTGACCCGAACGCGCCAGGCCGAAGGCGGCGATCGCCCCCAACAGCGGCATCAGCATCGTCGATAGCGGGCCGGACAGCTTGTGCCACCATTTGCCCTCAAGTTCGCTGGTCCGCCGCCCCGCCGCCTGCAATTCGCGGATCGATTGTGACAGGCGGAAAATGTCCTGGCTATCAGCATTGACCGCGCTGATCGCCAGTTGCGCAGGCGTGACACCGTGCGCCACGACCAGCGGCGCCACGGTTGCGCTGGCGGCGCTCGCAACATCGAAGCGCACCGGTGCCTCCAGGCGCCAGCCGGGCGCGGCGTAGGTGGCGCGGGGACTGCGCAACTGTTCGGTGACCATGCCGGCCGCGTCGCGCCGGTACCAGGTTACCCGCTGCATCCCCATGCGCGCACCCTCGCCGGTCAGCTCACCCACCGCGAGGATATCGTTGCCGTCGCGCACAAAGACATTGTTGCGGACACCGGAATCCCGCGGCACTGGTCCGAAATCAACCGCTTGCCACGCAGACAAGGTCGCATTCGCCCGGGTGACGACCCGCTCATTGAAACCAAAGCTCAGCAGCGAGACCACCGCCGCGGTTAGCATCAGCGGCGCGAGCACCTGGTGCGCGGAGAGCCCGGCGGCCTTCATCGCGACCACTTCGCTGTTCTGGTTGAGTGCGGCCAGTGTGAAGATCGTCGCCAGCAGCACCGAGTAGGGCAGGAAGCGGGCGACCAGCTGCGGCGCGCGCAGCGACACATAGGTCCACAGCTGCGCTTCGTCATTGCCGGGATGGGCGAGGATCTTGCCGCTCTCGCTCAGCAGGTCGAGCATCTGCAGGACCAGCACCAGCATGATCAGCACCGCGACGATGCGCAGGGCGAACAGCCGCGCGAGGTAAACGGTCAGCGTGCGTGAAGGGAAAAATTCCAGCTGCATCAGGTCCAGAACTCCATCAGGCCAGACCGGGATTGCGCCGCCGGCTTAGCGCGCGCAGCCGTTTGCCTATATTCTGGGCGACGCGTTCCAGCGCGCCGATCGGCTGGCCGCCGGGGACATAGGCGATGCGCCAGTACATCCAGCCGATGAGTGCAGCGAAGATCACGAACGGGCCCCACTGCACCAACACCGGATCGGCGCGGCCGATCGCGGCGGCGTCCGCCCCGTATTGGCAGACCTTGTGATAGACCACGACCATGACGATCGAAACAAACACGCCTAGCGAGGAGGTCGATCGCTTGGGCGGGATGGCCAAGGCCACCGCCAGCAGCGGCAGGAAGATCATCATCGCCACTTCTGCCATTCGGTAGTTGAAGCTGGCCTGGCTGACCAGGCGGGCGTCAGGCGGCGCCTCATCGCCCCAGCCGATGCGCAGCAGTTCGGGCAGGATCGATTCGCGGTCCTTGCCGCGCTGGCG
>JANONQ010000345.1:0-3166 GCA_031420935.1 Novosphingobium sp.
TCGAACGGCCCGGGCGACCCCGCGGCGACCGGGGCCTATGCGGTGCCGGTGATCCAGGGGCTGCTGGCGCGCGACATGCCGCTGTTCGGCATCTGCCTGGGCCACCAGATGCTGGGGCTGGCGGCGGGGGCGCGGACGACGAAGATGCACCAGGGGCATCGCGGCGCGAACCATCCGGTCAAGCGGCTGGCGGACGGGGTGGTGGAGATTACCTCGATGAACCACGGCTTTGCGGTGGATGGTACGTCGTTGCCGGAGGGGGTGGAGGAGACGCATGTCTCGCTGTTCGACGGGTCGAACTGCGGGATTGCGGTTAGAGGCAAGAAGGCGTTCGGGGTGCAGTATCATCCGGAGGCGAGCCCGGGGCCGCAGGACAGTTTTTACCTGTTCGAGCGGTTTGTGGGGATGTTGGGGTGAGCCATCCCCAAAAACTTGAGATTATCGCCGAAATTCGGCGCATTGCTCATGAATTGGGCCAAGCGCCGGGTGTTAGAATTTTTACTCAAATGAGCGGCATCCCTCAGCACCATTGGTACGGCAAAATTTGGCCACGTTGGTCAGATGCACTTATTGACGCCGGTTTGGGCGGCAATAAATTGCAAGGACGATTTGAAAGCGCTGATGTTCTAAAAAAAGTTGTTGAGGCGACGGTGCAATTCGGGCGCGTTCCCACGACCCCGGAAATGAAAATTCTTCGGCGTACGGACAATGAATTCCCCAATCCGAAGACTGTCTCCGCTCATTTCGGAAATCGAAGCGAACTTATTGAGGCGGTTAGGTCTCATTGCAGCCAAAACCTGAACCTTTCTCACCTCCTTAAACTGCTTCCCGAGCCCACAAAAACACAAAAGCCTGCGGCGAAATTAGCTACAGGCTGGGTGTATTTGTTGAAGTCAGGCCCCCACTATAAAGTTGGGAGAAGTGACACTCTTGAGAAGAGAATTCGTCAGATAAGCATTGCTCTACCGGAATCCGTAATTTTGGATCATGCAATCGAGACAGATGACCCCGTCGGCATTGAGGCTTATTGGCATCGGCGGTTTGCTCCGCAAAGATTAAATGGTGAATGGTTCAAGCTGGGGACAAGCGAGCTGTCTGCATTTCGTCGTCGTAAATTCCAATGACTTGCAAGAAAAGTTCATAGATGCCCAACCCCGACATCCCCTCAATCCACACCCTCTCATCCCCCCTCCCCGTCCTTCGACAAGCTCAGGATGAGCGGAGCGAGGGGCCCAGGGTGGGGGAGCGCGTGGGACGCGCGCGTTTTGCTCTTGGCGGGGGCGGGTGGCCTCGGGCGATCATGTTTCCCAGGGGTTTATCAACTTCACCCCGGTCCACTCGAAATCCTTCACATTGCGCGTTGCAATCGGGCAATCGCGCGACAGAGCCTGCGCGGCCAGCAGCGTGTCGAGCATCTTGTTTTGCTGCGGCTTGGCGACCAGCAGTCTGCCGAGGGCATGCGCCGCTGTTTCATCGAACAGCAATATCCGGTCACGGTATTCGTGCCGCAACGTTTCCAGCCAGCTTTCAAGGCCTGCGCGCTTCTTCCCGGCGTTCGGGCCTTCAACTCCGGCACGAACTTCGGCAATCACCAACACAGAAAGCTGCAATTCGGAATTGTGCCGGACAAGCCAGTCGAGAACCTTCGTATTACCAGTTTCCCTGGTCAATTCGCTCCAGACATTTGTATCGGGGATCATCCCAGTCTTGGCGGCTCGTAGTCTTCAGCCGTGCGCGGCGGCACCTGAAGATCGAGGCCGCGCCCAAGCCGAATCAATTTCTGGATGGAATTTTCGCCCACTGCAGGCTTCCCGGCCTTCGGCAGATAGGTCTTCTCGACCAGCGCGGCGAGTTCTTCCTCGACCGTCCGTCCGTGGGCTTCGGCAGTTTCATGCAGCGCCTCGGCGATGTCTTGCCGTTCGATTTCGAAGCTGATGCGTTCCATGGAATGCCTTATACCTACAATCGGGATACCTACAATCGGGCGGCAATACCAATGCCCTGCCTGGCACGCCATGCCCAATCTGCTCCAATGCGCTGAAGGCGGACAATCCCATCCTCCAGAAGGCCAATGCCGCCGGCGCGGACTTCCGGGTACAAGCCTTTGCCGCGCCGGCCAACTAGGACTATCGGTCACCCCATGCCCAAACGCACTGACATATCCTCGATCCTCGTCATCGGCGCCGGCCCGATCATCATCGGCCAGGCCTGCGAGTTCGACTATTCGGGCACCCAGGCGATCAAGGCGCTGCGCGAGGAGGGCTACCGGGTGGTGCTGGTGAACTCCAACCCGGCGACGATCATGACCGACCCGGACATGGCTGATGCCACCTATATCGAGCCGATTACGCCGGAAATCGTCACCCGGATCATCGAAAAGGAACGCCCCGACGCGGTGCTGCCGACGATGGGCGGGCAGACCGCGCTCAACACCGCGCTCGCCCTGTTCCATGACGGCACCCTGGCGAAATACGGCGTCAAAATGATCGGCGCCGATGCCGAAGCGATCGACATGGCCGAGGACCGGATGAAATTCCGCGATGCGATGGACCGGATCGGGCTCGAATCCGCGCGCTCCGGCATTGCCCATACGGTCGAGGAAGCCTTCGCCGTGCTGGAGCGCACCGGGCTGCCCTCGATCATCCGCCCCAGCTTCACCCTCGGCGGCACCGGCGGCGGCGTCGCCTATAACAAGGCCGAATTCGAGGCGATTGTCAGGGGCGGCCTCGATGCCTCGCCGACCACGGAAGTTCTGATCGAGGAGAGCCTGCTCGGCTGGAAGGAGTTTGAGATGGAAGTCGTGCGCGACCGCGCCGACAACGCCATCATCATCTGCGCCATCGAGAATGTCGATCCGATGGGGGTCCACACCGGCGATTCGATTACTGTCGCGCCGGCGCTGACGCTGACCGACAAGGAATACCAGATCATGCGCAATGCATCGATCGCGGTGCTCCGCGAAATCGGGGTCGAGACCGGCGGTTCCAACGTCCAGTTCGCGGTGAATCCCGAAGACGGCCGGCTGATCGTCATCGAGATGAACCCGCGCGTCTCGCGCTCCTCGGCGCTGGCCTCCAAGGCGACCGGCTTTCCCATTGCCCGCGTCGCGGCCAAGCTGGCGGTGGGCTATACGCTGGACGAGCTGACCAACGAGATCACCGGGGCG
>JANONQ010000346.1:0-6141 GCA_031420935.1 Novosphingobium sp.
CCCATGAGCGGGAAGATCGAAATCCGCGTGCCGGTGGTGACGGGCATTAGCCGAACAGGATCGTCGAGAGCTTGCGGCGGGTCGCCGCGACCCACGGGTCTTCCAGCCCGATCGCCTCGAACATCTGCAACAGCTTAGCCCGGGCCGCGCCTTCGTTCCATTCGCGATCCGCCGCGATCATCGCCAGCAGCGTTGCCGCCGCGGCATCGCGCTCGCCGGCGGCGAAAGCGGCATTGGCATAGGCGAGCTGCGCATCCATGTCGTCCGGCGCGGCTTCGGCAGCGGCGCGCAGCTCTGCCAGCTCGCCCTCCTCCGGCATTGCTTTTGCCAGCTCGAGCGCGGTGCGGGCGCGCTCGATGCCGGGATCCCTGGCCAGCGCCGGATCAAGCGCCGCTAGCACGCTATCCGCTTCCTCGAGCTGCCCGGCGAGCGCCAGTGCGCGGATAAGCCCGGCATTTGCGGGCGCATTGCCCGGTGCGATCTCGACAATCTGGGCGAATATATTCGTCGCCCGCTCGCCGTCCCCCGCAGCAAGAATTTCCTCGCCCATGGCAAGCATTGGGGCGATGTCCTCCACCGGCTCGCCGCCGCCGCCTGATAGCGGTAGTTTGGCAAGCAGTTGGTCAAGAATGGCCTTTAGCTGCGATTCGCTTCGCGCTTGGGTCAGATCTGCGACCGGCTGGCCTTGGAAGATCGCATAGACCGTGGGGATCGAGCGCACCTGAAACTGGGCGGCGATGAATTTTTCTTCATCGACATTGATCTTGGCAAGCAGCACACCCTTGTCGGCATAATCGGCCGCAACCTTTTCCAGCAGCGGGGTTAGCGCCTTGCAGGGCCCGCACCATTCCGCCCAGAAATCAACGATGACCAAGCTGGTCATCGATGGTTCGGCGACGGCGGTGCGGAAACGTTCGACCGCCTTTTGCTCGTCGATATTGAGGCCAGAACTCGCCAAGTTTAATGCTCCGTGCAGTGGGTGATGCGCCTTTGCCCAATTTGGCCCTTTCGCGCAATTTGTGAAGGGCGAATCCGGTCCTTGCCAACAGGAGGCTGCAGAGCACGATTTTCCCTTGCCGGGGTGCAGCCCCGATGCTAACCGCGCGCCTCACCCCGGCCCGCCGCCTTGTCAGCGGGCCGTCGGCGTCTAGAGCGGGCGTAGCTCAGGGGTAGAGCACAACCTTGCCAAGGTTGGGGTCGAGGGTTCGAATCCCTTCGCCCGCTCCAGTTTTTCTAATAAAATCAATATATTATCAGGTGGCCGCGCTAGCGGCCACATTGCTTTTTGGGCCGGGCATCCACCGGGCGTCCACCGTTGTGTCGGTGGATGCGACGCGATCAGTGGTCAGGAGCTTTCAAGTTTGGTCGGGTGGGGAAGTCTTCCCCTGCCAACGAGACCGTTCCGGTCTCGTTGGCCCCCTTCTGTGGGGACGCCCCCAGGCTGTGCAAAAACTCGCGAGATTTATCGATACCGGCGCGCGATATCTGACCGCACGGTTGCGCGTGTGTTTGCCCGAGGTCTTGATCGTTTCACCAGCAGGGCAGCGGTCGTGTCCGTTTCCTCGTCGTAGGTGGGCTGTATCGCGCGGAAGAAGTCCACACTCATCGCAACGCGTTTGATTGGCGCTGGGACCTTCACATTGTCGTGTTCGCAACTCGCGATACCTTGGGCATTTGAGTATCCGCCATCGGCAAGAACATTGAGGTACCAGATTTTGTGGCGCATTGCACGTTATTCTATTGAGTTAGCTATGTTTTGTCACTCCATATGGAGACTCAAAACCGATCCAGCAATCACCTGATAATCACCAAAATTGCTTCGTTCACTTACGTTAGCGCAGGTTTGGCGGCATTACTATTTGCTGATGGGGCAACGCGCGAGGGTGCAGCCTAAGTTCAATTGGGTTCATTTGTCGTTCTAGCGACTGGTGATGGTGGCCGCCTTTGGCCTGCCCGGTTTCACATACGGCCATTGAGTAAGCTGACGTTTGCGCAGGTTGCTCATTCGACAAGCGGCATCTTTGCGGATTCCGCTCCGGTGCTCCAACTGCGCGTAAACATGCCCCCATCGAGCGCTGCTCAACTGACCCGAATGCAGTCGGCCACCGCTGCTCAATAGCTCGCTAGGATGATGATCGTTCGCAAAGTAGCTACTTCACTCGAAATGGGCCACATACGCTAGGGAAAGCGTAAAATTTTCCAATCGCGGGTGAGTCTATAGTTTCGTTCGCTAAGCGGCTAGGGTGGTGATATGGCTAGACTACTGGGACTGGTGCTCACGCTGGCGGGAATGGGTGTGGGACTCGTCGCGCTCGCACCGGAACACTTCAACAGACCTGTTGCTGACTTCGCCTACTTCATTGGCCTCGGTTTTTTGTGGCGGCCGGCATGGTCCTCGTGGTTCCACTCATGCTGCGATCGATCCGCCTGGCGACAGAAGCCGTGCCGCCTGATTTGATTCTTCGAGCTGCTCGCCGAAGGGGTTGGACACCGAGCAACGATGATCGTTCACTGTTCGTGGAACTGCTCGTTTTCTTGGCCCGACGGGTGAGATCGTTCTGGTCGGGTCAAGGACTTGGCGACCCGCCGAGCCCATTCCGGCTTTGCACTTTAAAACGCACCACATCTTGACCTGTCCCCTGACCATGGGGACGGGTCGCGAATGGGCGATGGCGACAAGACGCCCTGGAAACCTATTGGATGATGATAGCTGTTATTCGGCGATTAGGCTTCCTCGAGCACAACTGCGATCGGCAGTGACGCGAATCGTCGAGTTACAAAAAATTGCACCGGCAGACGACGCGAACGCGGGCGGGACACTTGGCGCGGGCGGGACCACGGTCACGCCTAATTGAGGGAAGTCGAGGGCCGGCGGCTTCGATAAAGTGAAGCACGCGGCTGTATATCCGGAGGTTGGTCGATCGGTTGAGGTCCGAATTTCAACGGGTCGTGGCCGTTTGGTGACTGACACTGCCGGGGGCAAACCTGTAACGCTGTCGGCTGGGGGAAGAATGCTGCCATTGTCACGCTGGCAGGCGGGCGCCAGCAGGATGAGCTGCATGTCGCTGAGCTTAGGGGTGTGGGCCATGAAAACGTTCTCCGGTGGAAGCAGGCATTAGCGCCGCTGCCACCGCCCACAGCCCCGCCAGTCAGTCTGGCCGGGGTCCGCGGCCGAGAAATACACCGGCCGCATGAACAGCAATGCTTGCCGCGTACGAAGTCCAGTGGAACCTGCGCATCTTCCGCAAAACAGCGCGCCGCGAGTCGAATCGCGCAATGATGGAAATCATGTCGAAGGGTTCGATTCCCTCCGTCTCCGTTAGTGATAAGTATCTGTTACACCATCCTTTTTTTGATCAGCGAAAGCCGCGCGGTTCCGCGGCCCTTGCCGCCTTGGTCCGGACCGCGGAGAGATGATTCGAGCCAGCTTATCGGCCATTTCGAGGCCTTTTTCTCCGCAGGGCTTTTCCGAGGTCCGGAATCAGATTTTTATTGATTGATGGAATTGAGGGGAAACTTCACGAGCACGAAGGCGCACCGCCGCCGTAGCGCAGGCCCAAGCTGCTGGGCATCTCAACGCCGTGCGTAGCGGTATCGGCCGCCCAACATGTTGACGCCTGGCCTTCGCTGGCTCGTTCGCAACCTTGACGGTCTTTAGGTCAAAGCTACTCAACGCAAGACGGAACCCGCGAAATGGCCGAGGTGCCGACAGCACCGAAACCGGTGTGCATCATCCATCGGGCGATTATCGACATGACACAGAAGGTGATGATCGTTGGCGCGTCGGGGCTGGTCGGCTCCGCTGCCGTGAGACATTTCGCGTCGCTCGGCGACTGGGACGTCGTCGGGTTGTCAAGGCGGGTCCCCGCGAACCTGGCGCTAGGTCTTTCGGACCGTGCCGTTCACCTCTCGGTCGACCTCACAGATCCCCAAGCCTGCGCGGCTGCCTGCGCGCGCCATCCCGACGTCACGCACCTCGTCTATGCTGCCGTATATGAGCAGGTCGGCAACGTCGTTGAGGGCTGGCGCAGCGACGCCCAAATGAAGACGAATCTCTCCATGCTGACGAATATCTTCGAACCGCTGGAGGAGCATGCCAAGGGACTTCGTCACGTTTCACTTCTCCAGGGCGGTAAGGCCTATGGCGTGCACACCTTTTGGCCTGAAAAGGCGATGTCGACGCCGGCCCGCGAGTCGGAACCTCGCCATTCGCATGAGAATTTCTACTGGCTTCAGCAGGACTATCTGACCGCCAAGCAAGAGGCCAAGCCTTGGGCCTGGACGATCTGGCGGCCCCAGATTATCATTGGCGATCCTGTCGGCAGCAATCTTAGCGTGATCTCGGTCGTGGGTGCCTATGCGGCACTTGAGCGCGAAGCGGGACGCGGGCTGGCATGGCCAGGTGGACCACCATATCCCCTCGAGCTGATCGATGTCGATCTTATTGCCGACGCGCTTGCGTGGGCCGCGACGGCCTCCGCGTCGCGCAACGAGATTTTCAACATCGCCAATGGGGATGTCACAGTCTGGGAGAATGTGTGGCCGGCGATTGCCGATGCGCTCGGCATGGCGGTCGATCCGCCGCGCCGCCAGTCGCTGTCAGAGACGCTCCCGCCACGCCAGGCTGAATGGGAAGCGATCGTCCAAAAATACGGTCTCGTTGCACCGCGAACTCTTAAGAATTTCATCGGCGGTTCGACGGCGCTGACCGACTGGACATTTGCATTGGCTGCGACAACGTCTCCTCCGCCGATTATTCTTAGCACGATCAAGTTGCGCCATGCCGGCTTTGCCGGGTGCATCGATTCCGAGGTCATGCTGCGCAAGTGGATTGGGCGACTGCAGGACCAGCGGATCCTCCCGCCGCGCGACTGCGCTCGTGATGTGTAACGGGGGAGCGGCGTGACAGAGCTCGATGTCGCGCTCGCGCGCCAGCACCGGCCAAAACAGCTCAAAGTCCACGACCGCTCATGAGACCTGTGCGCGGGTAGGTCTGGACGGCGGTCTATTTATCTGATTCTGTAGGCTTTAGAAGCATGCAGGAGGGACGGATGGCGCATCGCTCGATTGGTCAGGAGCGGCTTGGATGTGCGGTTTCATCGGGGAGCATGTCGTCGCTTTATGAAGTTTCCCTTTTGATCGACTGGGACAGGATCGCAGGCATTCTTGGGCAAGTCCACGCCAGTGCAAAAGGCGAACCAGCAGCTGGGCTGTCAAGGTCGTGAACAGCAGGCGGTCAAGATTATGGGCGATCAGCCCTTGCGGAAGCGGACGAACGTGGTCCGTTCGGGCGTCGCTTCCATTCTTGAAAAGCCGCAAAAGCTGCGAAATTACGCGCGGTCATCGAGCGCCTCGGCCAGCTTGACGTCCGAAAGATCATACCAGACCGGCAGCAGCAACGCCTTGAACATCGACAGCGGCGGCCATGCAAGGCCAAAGCGGTCAACTCCGGAAATGGCAATGCGATCATTGGTCGATGACCGACAATACCCGCCTCAGGGCATCGGCATCGACGCCTGAATCGACGGTCAGCCGGATGCCAGAAGGCAGCTCGATCCCGATCCGCCCCAGCAGCTCAATCGGTACGGGCGGCGGCAAAGCCGGAACAGCCGGTCCGGGGTCGGCAATCCGGACTTCGGCGAACACCGGCACGACCGGCGGCTTGCCACTCAACTCACCCGACATCGCTTGCCGACGCCAGGTGTAAAGCTGGCCGCTCGTCACCTCGTGCAAATCTATTGCCGTGCGAACGCAGCCACCGGGTTCAAATGCATCGCGCAACATCGCCATCTTCTGCTCGACCGTCCAATAGCGGCGGCCCGAAACCCGGCCAATCACCGTGATCCGACTACTCATACGACCGGTCATATGACGGGTCGGACCTCCTGCTGACCCTTCAATGACCTGTTCCAACGCGCACCGCCCCCAACCGATAAGGCGGCAATCATCGCGGCTACGCCGTCAAGCGCAAGGCGGCCTTACAGACCTCGCTTACTGGAGGCCTATATCCTGCGCCAGGCAGGCGAGGGGTAGGAGTGTCTGCCAAACCTGTACAACAACGGCGGCGACGGCATGCTCCTTCAGCATCAAGGTCACATTACCGGAAAACTCTCATTCAAACCGGAGGAAGAAACCAAGGGG